>JAEZVS010000052.1 GCA_023443145.1 Bacillota bacterium
GTCATCGGTGGCAGTGGATGCCCTGCAAAATAATCCACGCTGATGTTCTTCAGCTTGGAAACATCCACCCGAATGACAAATTTCATAAAAACGAAGTAAATTAAGACGACGATCTGCCCCATGAGAAAGTTCACCACAATCCAACTGAACATATCAATCGAAATGCCGGTGATTTTTTCATAGGCGCCCAACACAACTAAGATGGCGCCTTTAAACGGAAGCATCGGTTGACCCACAGTCGAAGCGAAAAACACCCCGAAGTTAAACGCCGGCCAGAGTTTGTCTTCCTTGCTATATCCGAATGCCTTTAAAACGTCGATACCGATGGTCCATACAATCAACAGAGAGATCACCGGTGAGGTCATCGCGCTGAGCATAAAACAAGCCAAAAAGAACATATACATAAACATATAAGGCCGACCGTTAATGATTTTTCGGGTCACAAACCAGCGGGCAATGTATTTGGTGGCACCCAAATATTCAATGGCGCCGAAGAGCACCATGGCCAACATGATAAGAACAAAAGTATCATTCCCGAAGGCCTGTAACGCCACCTGCTTCACACCCAGATATCCGGGAAAATCAGGCCCGGCAATGCCTGACAAACCCAGGAGCAAGATACCGAGCAAGCTGGGCCAAATGGTGCCCACAGTGGACCACAAATAGACCATTCCCAGAAAAACCCCCAGCACCTTCATTCCCACCGGGGTAATGGTGCTTATTGGCTGCAGCACAAACCAAAACAATGCTATAATGCCCAGACCGATGGCAGGATGTACATAGGCCATGGCTGCACTCTTTTTTTCAGACATACGAATGCCTCCTTTTTTCATTGCTTTTAAATGTCGCGCGCGTCTGGTATAAGCGTACCATAATGAACGTACTTTGCCTACACACTTTAGCATCCCATGTTTTTATCGTGTCATAGACAACATCTATATAGCCAGCACACGCCGCATCAGACTTGTGGCCTTATTCTCTTCACCCAAAAAACATCTGTGCTATTTTTGTCGATAGGCTTTCGGTCCCTCGTCGAAAAGATTAGCGCCTTGGGCATCGATGGCTAAAATGAGCGGAAATTCAAAAACCTCCAAACGGCGTACGGCTTCGGTCCCTAATTCGGGAAACGCCACCACGTCCGCTTTTTTTACCGATCGGGCGATTTGTGCCCCCGTTCCGCCAATGGCCGTAAAATAAAGAGCGCCTTCCTCCTGCATAGCCTTTATGACCGCATCATTTCTCGGTCCTTTACCGATCATGCCACGCAATCCCGCTTCACGAATGAGCCGCGGTGAAAACGCATCCATTCGTCCGGAAGTGGTCGGGCCGACAGATCCTATGGGTCGTCCGGGTTTTGCCGGTGTTGGGCCGGCGTAATAAATGATTTGATCACGCAAAAGAATCGGCAGTGGTTCTCCCTTATCCAATAAGGCCACCAATTTTTGATGGGCTTTGTCCCGTGCCGTGTAAATCGTCCCGGACAACAATACCAGTGTACCGGCTTTAAGAGAGCGGCTTAGCTCACAATCAAAAGGCGCCGTTATTTTGATAAGGTTTTGTTCAGCCATTTTCTTCCACTCCCTCCAAGACCACTGTTTGGTGACGCGCCGCATGGCAATTGATATTCACCGCCACAGGCATCATGGCAATATGAGCACCAAAGGTTTCAATATGAACCGCTAAAGCGGTCTCCGTACCGCCCAATCCTTGCGGACCGATGCCCAACCCGTTCACTTCTTGTAAAATATCTTCTTCCAGCTTTTTATACCGCGCATCGGGATGATGACTGCCCACTTTTCGCATGAGAGCACGTTTCGCCAAATCGGCGCATTTTTCCATTGATCCGCCGATACCCACGCCGACAATGATGGGGGGACACGGGTTTCCGCCGGCACGGCGCACCGATTCCACCACAAATTTGCGCACACCTTCAGCGCCTTCAGTGGGTTTTAAGAAACCCAAGGCGCCCATGTTTTCTGCGCCGCCCCCTTTAGGCAGAAGCGTAATGGTGCATTGACTTCCCGCTGTGATGTCCACATGTATCACCGGCGGGGTATTGTCTTTGGTATTGATTCGCTCAAAAACAGGTTCCTGAACCATCGACGCGCGCAAATAGCCGTCCCGATATCCCCGCTGCACCCCTTGTGTAATGGCTTGGTTTAAATCGCCGCCCACCAAATGCAAATCTTGGCCGAGGCACACATAGACCACCGCCATCCCTGTGTCTTGACACATGGGGTCGCCGTTTTCTTTAGCCAAATCGGCATTTTTTCGAATGTTGTTTAAAATATATCGGCCAAAAGGCGCTGCTTCTTTTTGCTCAGCTTTTTGCAAAGCTTCACACACGTCCGGCGGCAGATGGGTGTTGGCACGAATACAAAGTTCACACACCGCCTCTTCTATTTGCGCCACATGTAAAACCTTCATGACACACCTCCTAACAAAAAGGCACAGCTATGCTGTGCCCCATTTTGCAATATTATCCTTCAAAAGCCTTGGTCAGCGGTGGCACCACCTGCTTTTTACGGGAAACGACCCCTTTCAAAGCCACCACATCATCGACAATCTGCGCATCAAAGGCGTGCACCATTTTATCGGTTTGAGCACCGGCCACCAGTGCCGTAGTATCACTGGTTAAAATATTGGTAATGAGGAGCACAAAAAGGGCATGTCCTTCTTTTTGTATTTCCGCCTCCATCACCTTAAGCAACTCTGCCTTACGTGCCAAAACCTCATCCACATCCACCGTATTGACTTGGGCAATGCGCACCGAAGCGTCGCCCATGGGAAAATTCTTCGCATCCAAATTCAAAAGTGTCTCATTGGAGCGATTGGCTAAATTGGTGCCGGCTTTTAAAAGGTCCAATCCGTAGGCATCCACATCCACACCGGCAATTGCGGCCAGAGCATCTAAAGCCTGCTCATCTTTCGGCGTACATGTGGGCGATTTTTTTAAAAGGGTATCGCTCACAATTGCAGAGAGCATAAGTCCGGCCAGGTTTTTTTCAATGGGATAACCGCTTTCCTGAAACAGCTGATAAATAATGGTGTTGCTGCAGCCCACCGGTTCTGCCCGATAAAAAAGAGGGGCCGCCGTCTCAAAATTGGCAATGCGGTGATGGTCCACCACGCTCACAATCGTGGCTTTTTCGCGGCCGGGAACACTTTGCTGAGCTTCGTTGTGATCCACTAAAGCCAACATATCATCTGCCTCTACACCTTCGATAATGCGAGGGGCCGCAAAGCCGAAAGCATCCAGGGCAAATTGGGTTTCTTCTGACGGGGCGCCCAACGCCACTGCCTCTGCTTCTTTGCCGCTGGCGGTCAGGTAAGCGGCAAAACTGATGGCCGATACAATAGAATCCGTATCGGGATTTTGATGTCCACACACTAAAATTTTACTCATATGACTCCTCCAATGTTTTGTCTTCTTTTTTATTTTCTTTAACCACATCCGGAACCGCTGCCTCTGTTTTAGCCGTCATTTGATACGATAAAATCTGATTCAGTTCCTTTTGTCCCACATAAATACTGCCATGGCCGGCAATGACATAGGCCGTCACACAGGCGATGAAAAAATAGGGCAATGCTTCCGAACCAAAGATTTCCACCCCGATAAAGATGGGTGCCAAAAGTGTGTTGGTGGCACTACCGAAAACCGCCACGGCACCGCAAGCCGCCAACAGAGGTCCCGGCATCCCCAAAGCACTCGCCAGCACACAACCCAGAGACGCCCCGACCACAAAACACGGAGTCAGTTCACCGCCTTGGAAACCGCAGGCCAGCGTCACCACAGTGAACGCCAGCTTTAAAAGCCAATCCCACGCATAAATATTATTGTCCCAGAAACTGGCCACATAAAGCGTTTCAGAAAGTCCGCTGTAGCGCCCCATATCAAAGAGCATAAAGAGCACCGACAATATGACCCCGATGATGCCAATGCGGAGCATCGGATTGTGAATCAATTTGGCAAAGCCCAGTCGCGTATAATATAGGGACGATGAAAAAAGTTTCCCCACCAGGCCAAAACACAAACCGGCTACGATAATCGTCGCCAGATGTTTGGGCGTCAGTTCTCCCACATGAATGGTCGGGCCATACATGTGCTCTAAACCCAAGGCTCGCGAGGTAAAGGACGCCACCCAGGCAGCGACCAATGCCGGCACCAGTGCTTCGTAAAAAATAGAACCCACCACCAGCACTTCCAGCGCAAAAAAGGTGCCGGCCATCGGTGTGCCGAAAAGTCCGGCCATGCCGGCGGCCATGCCGGAAAGCAGCAAAATGCGCTGATGTTCACCTTTTGGTAAAAAACGTGAAAAGGCCATTGATACGGTGGCCCCAATTTGTACAGCCACCCCTTCACGTCCGGCACTGCCACCAAAAAGATGGGTCATCCAAGTGCCGAAAATGGTGAGCGGAATCATGCGCAAAGGAATGGTGTTGTCGGCTTCATAGCCCACGGCAAAAATAAGCCCCATACCTTTGGTGGCTTTGCCGCCAAAGTTCATATATACCCACATAATGACAAGGCCCGCCAACCCCAAGAAGGGTAAAAAGTACAGGGGATGAAGGTCGCGCAGATCATTTAAATAAAGAAGACCGCGGCCAAATAAGGCATCCACTGCACCGGTCAGCACGCCAACCACCACCGCAAGAACGGCATAAAATACAATCCGATACAAACTTTCATAATAAGATCTCCATGGAATATCCTTTATGCTTCGGGGATGACGTTTGGTGAGTCGTCCTTTAAGGGAAAACACATTCCAAAAGGAACCCGGATGCTGACTGTGCATGAACTCCCTC
>JAEZVS010000115.1 GCA_023443145.1 Bacillota bacterium
GAGCAGCGGCAGAGGGCTTACAGCAAGAAGCACTTTGGGAAACACAAATCCGGTGCTGTAACTGGTCCAAATAGAAGGAATCAGCACAAAAATACCGAAAAGATTGCCCAAAGCCGCCGCAGGCACGGCCGCCGCCGAGCCGTAGCACACATATTTTAAGGTGATGTCGCTGTTGGCATACCCCAGGGCCTTCAAGGTGCCGATTTGGGTGCGCGCATCGTCGATGATGCGAATCATGGTGGTCAGGCAAATGAGAAGGGCAATCAGGTAGAAAAACACGGGAAAGATGCGGGCCAGATTGCGCACGCCCAAAGAATAATTGTGATACCAGGCATAGCCCTTATTGTCCAGCCGGGTTTCAATACGATAGTCGGGCACCGAAATGCGCCGCGTGTTCTGACCGGCGTTCCAAAGGGCATCGTTTTGGCGGGCGATTTCAGCACGATGGGCATCTATTGTGCTCTGATGGCTGCCCAGACGCAGAAAGAGATTTTGAGATTGTAAGGCGAGGGTTTCTTCAGACCGGGCCAATTGGTCGCGCCCCTGACGGGAGCGGCCTTCCAGAAGCAGGGCGTTTTGCGCCCGAGCCGCTTCCCCTTGGGACAAGGCCTGTTCGGCAGCGGCCAGCGTGCGTTGTTTGTCCGCCAGTTGGCGGCGGCGAGCCGCTAAGGCGTCTTCCCCTTGTTGCAAGCGGGCAAAGCCGCTTTCTATTTGGGCGCGGGCCTGCGCCCATTCTCGCCGGCCTTCTTCCAGCCGGTTTCGGGCGGAAAGGGCTCCGGCTTTTTCCTGATTCAACTGTAATTCGGCACTTAAAAGGGCCGCTTCTTTTTGAGAAAGGGTGGTGCGGGCATCGGCAATGGATTTTTGGCCGTCTTGATATGCACGCTCTTTTTCAGCCAGCAGGGCTCTTTTTTGCGCCAGCGTCGCTTCTCCGCGGTTTATAAGGTGTTTGGCGTTTTGTAAGGCCGATCGCTTTTGAGCCAACGCATCTCGGGCCGCAGCCAGAGCGGCTCGCCCGGCCCGAAGCTCTCCTTCCAACCGAGTGAGGGCAGATTGCACCTGAGCCAGTTGGGCTTTTAGGGGCGCGCTTTGGCTTTGGTAGGCGGCTTCAATGTTGGCCACCCCCAGGCGATAGGCTTCTTCTGCAGCGTCAAGGGCGGCTCGGGCACGGTCAAGGGCGATGCGCGCCGCTATTTTTCTAGGATCGATATCCGGCAGGTGGGCGACGGCCTGCCAGTTGGCTAAGGCTGTGCGATGGGCCTGCTCGGCTTGAGCGCGTTTGGCGGCAAGCGCTTGAATCTGTTGATCTTTGGCGGCCTCCAGCCGAGCCAAACTGTCCTCCAGCCGGCGCCGGTTTTCCTCCAGAGCCGCCACTTGTTGTTCCCCTTCCTTTAAAGCGCTTTCCTTTTGGCGCAGCTCATTTTCGGCGGTGTCGAGTTGGGTGTCGCCTTGGGTCCATTCGCGGCGGCTTCGCTCAAGGGTTTGTTCGGCTTCCAGAAGGGCGTGGCGGGCATCGTGCAATTGTATCTCCGCACCTCGGGCGGCGCTTTCTTTTTGCGCCAAAAGGGCTTGGGCGTTTTCTAAGGCGGCTCGCTTTTCGCTGAGGGTTTCTTCGGCACGTTGCAGACGGTTTTGTCCGTCGGCCAGTTGGGCCGAGCGCCTGTCCAAAGCGTCGGCTTGCGCCGTTAAGAGCTCTTGGCTCTGCGCCAAGGTCTGGCGCTGGGCGGCTAATATTTTTGCCGCATTCTCCAAGGCGGCTTCTCCCTGTAAAAGCGCCAGGCGACCGCTGCTGAGGCTTTGCCGCTTTTGGGCCAAAGTCTGCGCGGCCTCTTGCAGACGGCGGCGGGCGTCCTGCTCGTTTTCCAGGAGACGGCTTTCTTCGGCACTTAAGCGGCGTCGAGCGTCGTCCACTCCGTCGCGGGCATGAGCAAAGGCGCAGCCGGCAGCATCCAACTGCCGGCCGGCGGTCTCTAAAGCTCTTTCGGCAGCATAAAGCCCGGTGGCGGCTTGGTTCATGGCGTTGGTCAAACGCACATCGGGACGCCGGCTGAAAAGACGCGCCGCATCCTTTTTATGCGCGGCCATGCGCGCTTGATAGGTCTCATCGTCAAGAGCTTTTTCGGCGGTGTCGTGAAAAGTCAGCCGGATGATATCCGGTGCGGTGTCGGCAAAAGCCTCGGAGCGCAGCCAGGCTGTACCCAAAAGGCTGCCGTCACCATAAGTGGACGGTGTGACCATCCCTTCAATAAGCACTTCCGGCGAATTGACAAAGCCCACCACGGTAAAGTGGTGGAGCGCCAGCGGCTCCGGCGCGTCTTTACCGCCGTTGTTCAGCGTGATGCGCTGACCCAGGCGGTAGCGGTTCTGTAAAAAACTCTGCAGCACCACTTCGTCGGCGGCGGCAGGGAGCCGGCCTTGGCGCAGATCAAAGCGCACAAAAGCGGACATGCTCTCTAATTGCAGCACGTCTTTGGTTTCCGCCACCACTTGTGTGGCCAGATGGCCCGGCTCTACCTGATCCGCTCCGGGAATGCGCCGCGCCAACGCCACATCGTCTTCATCCAGACCGGCCGGATTGGTGATGATGAGGTCGGGCATGTGGTGGCGTTCCGTATAGTCCAGCAAGGTGCGCTCCATAGACGGCCCCACACCGGAAAGGCCCACATAGACAAAGGTGGCGAGAAAAAGCATGGTGAATATGGCCAAAAAGCGCGCAGGTGCGCCGCTGATGTCTCGAAATGCATTGATCAGAAGGGCCCGTTTCCGTGTCTTTTCAGATTGCCCTACCATGACACATCATCCAAATCCAGAGGGTGTTCGTTTGTATGAACGGCCCGCACCCGTGCATCGGCAATTTCAATCACCACATCGGCCATCGGTGTCAATGCCTGATTGTGGGTAATGACGATGACGGTGGTGCCTCTTTCCCGGGCGCTTTGATGGAGCAGGCGCAGCACTTCGCGCCCGGTGTGATAGTCCAGGGCGCCGGTGGGTTCATCGGCCAGCAGAAGTTGCGGGCGTTTGACCAGCGCCCGGGCAATGGCGACCCGTTGCTGTTCGCCGCCGGAAAGCTGGGAAGGAAAATTGTTCGCCCGCTCGGCCAATCCGACCGCACGAAGTGTTTCAAAAGGGTCGTCTGCACGGGGCACCAGCTGGGCGGCCAATTCCACATTTTCCAGCGCCGTGAGATTGGGCACCAGATTGTAAAATTGAAAAACAAAGCCGATGGTCCGGCGGCGGTATTCGGTAAGACGGCGGTCCGAAAAGGCAGCCAAATCATCGCCGCCCACCAAAAGCCGGCCGGATGTGGGCACGTCCATCCCGCCTAAAAGATTCAGCGTGGTGGATTTTCCGGCGCCGGAGGGGCCGACGATAAGGGCAAAAGCCCCTTCCTCAATTTGGAAAGAAATGCGGTCGTTGGCGATAATGCTGGTTTCGCCGCTTGGGTAGATTTTGGTTAAATCGCGCACATCCACAAAAGGCATATGATCACCTCCTTCGAGACAAGATCGGATCGTTTATGATATAGTATCATATATAGCGACCTTTGGCGAAAAAATATAAAAAGAAAGGCGGCCCGTCTTTGATTCGATCTTTAACAGCAGATGAAATAAAAAACCTCTACCGCACCCATATGACACAAGATTTTCCCCCGGCGGAACTGAAACCCTTGCGGCGCATTCTGGCCATGCAGGCCGACGGCGCCTACACGGTTCTGGCCCGTTTTGATGGCGGCGGCCATATATTGGCCTATGCCTGCCTATGTCACAAAACAGAGCCCCGGTTGATGGATTATTATGCCGTTGCCGAAAAATGGCGGGGCCACGGCGTGGGGACCGCTTTTTTAGAAGAAGTGCTCCAAAGTGAATTCGGCAGGAAAGGGATTATGGTGGAACTGGAAAGCCCCGAAAAAGCCCAAAATGAAGAAGACGCCAATTCCCGTAAAAGACGGGTGCGCTTTTATGAGCGCCTGGGCTTTTTGCCGGCGGAAAGCCGGGCCCGTATTTTCGGCGTGTATTACGATATTTATGCCACCCGTCCTCCGGAAAAGCCGGTGGATGAACTCTTAACCGAAATTTATCGTTATTTTGTGCCTGATGCCGATGTTTTTGAACGGGAAATTTTTGTGGGCATATAAAAAACCGTTGCGGCATTTGCCGCAACGGCGCTTTATATGTGTGTGTTTATCCCGTTGCAAAAGATTTAGCCGCCGGTTTCTGAAGGCGTCGGGAAAGGCACGCAAGCCAATCGATAAATGGCATCCGCATAGATGGCCACCGCCAATCTTAAGTCGTCCAGGCGAATGTACTCGTCGGCCTGGTGCATGGTGGACGGCCTATTGGGGAATTGGGCCCCAAAGGCAACACAGCGGGGCATCATACGCGAATAGGTGGCGCCGCCGATGGCGAGCGCCTGTGCAGGCAGCCCGCTCTGTGCCGCGTAGGCAGCCAGCAAGGTGGTCACCAGAGGGTCGTCTTTGGGAATATAGTGGGGCGGTTTCACATGTTCCGGTTCGCCGGCGCTGAAGGCGGTGTGTTGCAAGGCATCCTTTAGAGCCGCCTGAATGGCCTTTCCGTCGGTGACCATGGGGTGGCGAATGTTTAATAAAATGCTGCTTTTTTCCGGTGTCCACGAAAAGATACCGGCGTTTACAGTGAGGGCGCCCATCACGTCATCTTCACACGCCATGCCCAGCGCCCGACCGGCGGTATCCAAGTGCAGGTGCGCCAAAATCCAGTGGCACCAGTCTAAAAAAGGTTCGGGCAAGGCCTCGCCCAGCAAAAAATGGGCCATAAAGGTGGCGGCGTTTTTGCCCAATTCCGGTTCGGCGCCGTGGGCACTTTGCCCGTAAAGGGTGAGGATAAGCCCATCATCCCGTTCCACCGCCTTGCCCGCCAAATCCGCTTTATAGGTGTAGTCGCCCCAGTGCTCTAAAAGAAGGGCGCGTGCCTCAGCAGAACCGCAGATTTCCACCGATGCGGTTTCCGGCACCATATTGGCGCGGTTGCCGGCCTGAAAGCGCAGCACCTGAAGCGCCGCCCGCTCATCCTGTGGAGACGGACCGCCCTGAATGATGAGGTTCAACATGCCTTTTTCAGCATGAATCAGCGGAAAATCCGCATCGGGAGAAAAACCCAGATCCGGCATGGGCTCGGTTTCAAAATAGCGGGTAAGACAGCGCCAGTCGCTTTCTTCGTCGGTGCCGAAGATAAAATCCACCCGGCGATAAAAAGGAAGCCCCGCCTCCTTCAGAATTTTTAACGCATAGTAGCAGGCCAGGGCAGGGCCTTTGTCGTCGGAAGCGCCGCGGGCATACAGGCAGCCGTTGCGAATGTCCGGCTGAAAGGGAGGCGTTGTCCAATGCCCGGTGGCGGGCACCACATCCAGATGGGCCAAAATGCCCAAAGTTTCCGGCCCTTCTCCGAAAGAAACAACGCCGGCTTTATTCGCCACATTTTTGGTTTTAAATCCGTCTCGTGCCCCCAAAGCCAGCATGGCATCCAGCGCTTGTTTGGGGCCGGGCCCGAAAGGGACGGCCGGCGTGCTCTTTTCATCATCGCGTACACTTTCAATTTTTAAAAGTGCTTTGAGATCTTCCAAAAGCTGAGGCATACAGCGCTCGGCTTCCTGCTTAAAATTCAACATATGGATGGTTCACTCCTCAATCGGCAGGTGCTTTCTGCCGGAGATTTTATGCATATGATTCCATTGTTCTCATCGTAGCACAGAGACTGCTCGGGAGCAATGGTCCGAAGCCGTCTGTTTTGGAAAATAATTGTGTAAATTTTACAGGGTTTTATTACTATAAATTGTAAAATCACTTGACAGAAAGAGGCGATTCACTGAAAATAAAAGGGGCTTGATGTCTGATTGATATAACTTTTAAATTAGGAGGGATCGGTTCGTGTCGCTTCTGACGTTCTGTGAACAAATGGTATCCAATCCACCATTTTTTATCACCGTCATTTTGGTTTTGGGGGTTATTTTTGTCAATGGCTGGACCGATGCGCCCAACGCCATTGCCACCTGTGTATCCACACGAGCGATGGATGCAAAACAGGCCATCATCATGGCGGCTGTTTTCAATTTAATCGGTGCATTTATCATGACCCTTATCAGCAGCGGCGTGGCCTATACCATTTTCAATATGGTGGATTTTCGGGGCGACTCGAATCAGGCGTTGTTGGCTTTGTGTGCGGCCATGTTCGCCATTGTAATCTGGGCGGTGGGGGCCTGGTATTTCGGCATTCCCACCAGCGAAAGCCATGCGCTCATAGCCGGCATCACCGGCGCTGCCATTGCCATGCAAGGCGGGCTAAGCGGTGTCAATCCTGCCGAGTGGGTCAAGGTGATCTACGGGCTTTTTCTTTCTACAACATTGGGCTTTTTGTTTGGCTGGCTAACCGTGAAAGGTGTGGGACGTGCCTTCCAACATGTGGATAAGCGCAAAACCGCCCAGCCTTTCCGCTTCGGTCAAATTGGCAGCGCAGCGGCCATGGCCTTTATGCATGGCGCGCAAGACGGCCAGAAATTTATGGGCGTATTCCTTTTGGGCACCTTTCTGGCCCAAGGGCAAAACCCCGACGGCCACTTTGTGATTCCCCTTTGGCTTATGGTGCTCTGTGCATTGGTCATGGGTGTGGGCACCTCCGTTGGCGGTTATCGCATCATCAAAAGTGTGGGCATGGATATGGTGCAGCTGAAAGTGTGGCAGGGCTTTTCTGCCGATTTGGCATCATCGCTGGTGCTCCTTCTGGCCACATTGGTGGGATTCCCCGTTTCTACAACCCAAACCAAAACCACTGCCATCATGGGTGTGGGTGCCGGTAAAAGCCTTTCCAGTGTACGCTGGGATGTGGTGCGCGATATGGTTTTCACCTGGATCATCACCTTTCCGGGCTGCGGGCTTATCGCTTATATTACAGTGCAGGTGTTTTATTTCTTCTTTAGATAGAAGCCGCTGCGGCGGCACATGCCGGGACATATCGTAAGACAGGGAGGACATCATGGGAGATAAGAAAAAAAACAAGCAGAAATTCAACTACTTCAAGTCGTTCAACAAAATGACCCGTTATGCGGTGCAGGCAGCCGCCATCTTAGACGATGCCATGACCAACTACAATTTGCAGGAAGTGTTTGAAGAACGCATGAAAGATATGCGGCGTGTGGAGCATAAATGCGACGAAATCCAATACGACATTATGGATCACATCGTCAAAGATTTTCTGCCTCCCATCGATCAGGAAGACATCATCAGTGTGGGCTATGCCATTGATGACGTCACCGACGCCATTGAAGATGTGTTTGCTTACATGTACATGTATCACATCGACACCCTGCGCCCCGATGCCATTGAATTCAGCCAGCTTTTGCTCCAATGCACCGAAGGCCTGGAAGAAGCCAGTGAAGAATTTGCCAACTTTAAAAAGTCCAAACGCTTGAAAGAACGGGTGATGAAAGTATCCGATCTGGAGAAAAAAGCCGATCAGCTTTTTGTCAAATCGGTTTATAATCTCCACGGAGAGCCCGGCATAAGCGACAGAGAACTTTTTGTGTGGCAAGATATTTACCAAAAATTGGAACATTGTTGCGATGCCACCGAACACGTCACCAAAATTATGGAAACAGTGCAGCTGAAAAATCTATAAAAGCGCCCTTTCTGTGCCATCAATTGCCCTTTGTTTCGCCGGCAAAAGGTGGCACATCGTCTATTATTCTGTTGCGGAGACGGCGCTTATACAACGGAGGATTTGTTTATGAATTTAAACCGCTATACGCTGAGACGAATCATGCGCATGCTTATAGCCCTCATCATCATTATCTTTATTGTGTTTCATATTGAAGAAATGACGCATTACCTGATTCGCGCTTCTATGCTGCTGACGCCCTTTTTCATCGGCGGCGGCATGGCCTTTTTCTTAAATGTGCCCATGCGCTTTTTTGAACGGCGTGTGTTTACCCACATCAACAATAAATACTTTAAAAAAGTGCAGCGCGGGGTGTCCATTTTGCTGTCACTGGTGCTGGTGGCTTTGGTGATCACCATTGTGGGGGTGCTTGTGGTTCCCCAGCTGATTGACTCGGTCACCCTGTTTGCCAGCAACATTCCCAAATATGCCGATTCGCTGGAAGACCTCTTGCAGCGCTTTGTAGAACGTGTACCCGATGCCAAGCCCCAGGTGGATGAAGTGTTGGGCTACATCAATCACCTGTCGCCGGAAATGGTGCAGGAAAGCATCACCAATTTTATGAAATCGGGCATATTAACGGAAAAAGCCAGCGGTGGTCAAATTTTTACCAGTGCCATCAGCTCTACCTTCGGTCTGGTCACCAGCATTTTCAGTGTCATGCTGAATATTGTGTTGGGTTTTGTGTTTGCTCTTTACATCCTTGTGTCCAAAGAAAAACTGGCCATTCAGGGACGCCGCATTGTGTTTGCCTTTTTAAGCAATGATTTCGCGAAATATGTGATACATGTATTTCAAGTGGCCTTTGCCAAGTTTTATAGCTTTCTCACAGGCCAGATGGCCGAAGCCTGCATATTGGGCACCTTGATGACGGTGGGCATGTTTGTGCTTCGTCTGCCCTATCCGCTTATGATCGGTGTGCTGATTGGTTTTACGGCACTTATTCCCATCGCCGGCGCGGTGATTGGCGGCGCCATCAGTTTTCTTCTGGTCTTAAGTGTGGACCCTACGCAAAGTCTTATCTTTTTGATATTTATGATCATTGTGCAGCAATTTGAAAGCCATGTGATTTATCCCAGCGTGGTGGGAAGCTCCGTGGGCCTTCCCGCCATGTGGACCCTGTTTGCCATCACCATTGGGGGTTCGCTCTTCGGATTGGTGGGCATGTTGGTTTTTGTGCCCCTTTTAAGCACCATCTATACCCTTTTCGCAGAAATTGTTTATGGCCGTCTGATGATGAAACATGTGTCTCGCAACGACCCGCTGGTGGTTTACGGCGTGCCGGACGATAAGCGTCTGCCCCGCTGAAACGGCGCATAACCCTTTCCGCTGCCGGCGTATGACCGCCGGATAAAAGAAACCGCTCCCTTGGCGTGCCGGCAGGTGATGTTTTCACCTGCCGGTTTTCCTTGCGGAGCGGTTTTTGTATGGAGATATTTGACACCGGCGAGATAAGTTCGCTATAATCAGGTCACACTTTATTTACAATTGGGTGTTATGCTGAAGACGCAACATGAAGGAGGAATATAAATGGCAAAAACAAAAATAACAGCCTTCTTTTTGGCCCTGCTCTTTATGCTTCAACCATTTGCCGCCTTTGCCGATGCGGCTGTCGGTGATTCCATTGTCACCATTGGGGCCAATTTGAATGCCCAACAAAGAGATGAAGTCTTAACGTATTTTAATCCGCCGGCCGACGCCCGGGAAATTCAAGTGACCATTGACGAAGAGCGCCACTATTTGGGAGGCACCGTACCCGCCGCCCAAATTGGCAACGGCACCCATAGCTGTGCCATGATCACCTACACCAAAAAGGGATCGGGCATTCATGTGTCCACCAAGAACATCAACTACGTGACGCCCTCTGCTTATGAA
>JAEZVS010000135.1 GCA_023443145.1 Bacillota bacterium
ATTCTGTCTATGATCGGTGTTGGCCGAACCATTGCTGTCTTCAATCATTTTGCATATCATAAAATGCAAGCTATGGTTATTTCAGAACCTTATATAAAATGCAAAACAGCCTCTAAGAACATTTAGCATGTTCTTAAAGGCTGTTTTTTTCAAAAATTTTGTGTGGGAGTGGTTAGGTTTGATAATGAAAAGCAGGCATCTTTGTGATGATATAGAGATGCCTACCTGCTGCACAATGCTTTATGACCATTGAGCATGCGTTGTGCGGCTTTAGCGGCCTATTTTTCCTTGACCCAATTGATGCATGCGCTCAACGAGATGTGTTTGTTTGGTCAACATTAAAATTATCATATTGGTAACAGCCAAAATAATGGTTTGCGGAATGCGAGAAATCATCATGGCCCAGAAGGGAACACCGGTGACAATGGCAATCATGAGGCTGTTCAGAATGAGTGTGCAAATAATAAGCGAAGATAGAACAACGAATAGACCGCGTTTCCAATGGATAGGGTGTCCGTATAAGCCGTAGCCGATAATGGCGCCGCGAATAGCCGCGACCAAAGTATAACCGATAAAGTAGCGCGAAAAGGGGAAGAAAAAAGAGCCCAATAAATCGGCCATAATTGCGAATACTGTGGTGGTTCGTCCGCCGTAGAGAAGCCCGACAATCATCATGGGAAAAAAGGCAAAACTAATATTAAAGCTTGGACCGTGAATGGAAAAAATTCGGGTGAGAATAATTTGGAGAGCCAGCATTAAGGCAAGAAAGGTAATGGTTTGTGTGCTAAACTTTGTCAAGAAAAAGACTGTCTATGGTTTTAAGGAGCACTTATAAGATGTCACGGCCGCTTATTTGCCTGCCGACTTTGTAGGAAATAAACAATAACAGGTACTATTTTGTCGTTTTGATCTTGACGAATAAAGACGTCATTTTTACATATTTTGTATTCTTCAGAACCAATTTGTTACGTTTGGAACCATCTGTCATTCATAGGTAGAAGTGAAATCCCGCGTTGGTTTTATTGAAATTTATGCTGTTCGGTAGTAGTATGTTTTATAATATGGTTTGACTTTTGGCGATCGAAGGGTCATTATACAGTATTTACGGATGATTTTTTTGATTCATCGCAGGGCCGGGCGGACGTCTCAGATGAGGCCTGTGGTTAAAGCCTCAAGCCATGGTCGTTGTTGGAGACATTTGGTGAAAGCGATCCAACAGCATGTCATACTGTTTTACACATTGCAGCGCAAAAAGCCCCTCTTAACTTTCGTTAAGGGGGGCGATCGTCAAAAGGTATTTTGCACGATTTTTCATATGCGAAATCATCGCGGCATTCCGGGATGGAGGTGATAGCTATGAACATAGATCAGCTGGAATATTTTCGTTCCGTGGCAAAAACAGGTAGTTTTTCAAAAGCGGCTCGAGAACTTTGGGTCAGCCAACCGGCATTGTCTATGGCCATACGTCAATTGGAAGAAGAATTGGGCTATGCGTTATTTGATCGTTTCAATACGGGGGTTCGTTTAACCAAGAAGGGTCAAGCAGCGCTTCTTAATGCGATAGAGGCCTTGGAAGCCGTAGGTAAAATGCATCAGCTAAATGACCAGGACATGCATATATCCGGCGAGGTAAAATTATATTGTTTTCCTGCCTTTTATAATTTTTTGGCTGATAAAGTATTGGCAAAAACGACATTACAGTATCCGGAAATTGAATTGCATCTGGAAGAAGCCTTTTTATCAGATTTGAAACAAGAAATAAGATATAGAGATGGTCACGTTATTTTTGTAATAGGCATTCGAGGTAAATACACTGGGCGTTGGCAAAAACATCTGGAAGATTTGGAATGGACATGTGAGCCTCTTTATAAAGATCGGCTCGTTGCCTTTATTCCTAAAGATCATCGGTTAAATGATGAGAAAACGCTAAGTGCAGCTTCATTTAAAGATTGTCGGTTTGCCACTTTTACGCAACATGTGGTGCAAAAAAGATGTTTGATTTTTGATGAAGATATCTTCTTTGATCAACTTTATAAGTATAAAGTTGGAAAAAGTTTAAAGCGTGCACTGGTATTACTAAATGCTGTATCGGTTTTGCCATCACTTTTTGCTTATTCTGATCCTCAGGTGCAAAATGGAGAGAGATAAAGATCAGGGATGTGATGACTGCAGATTGGCTGGGACATTTTTTGGTTTATCATCAGAAATCTTTAAAAGCGGCTGATCGAGTGGTGTTGGATATCATTCGTAATACATATAAAAATATCTCAAATGCATAAGGGTAGAATTTGAGATGTTTTTCTGTGCGCTTGCTTGTATTTTTAGAGCAAATGTATCAAATGCCAATAAGGAATTCCGATTAAGAATAAAAAGAGACCGCAGATGAGCATTTTGACGCCAAAAAACTTCATGAAATCTTTGATGGGAATTAAGCCAAAAGAGAAGAAAATCATGTACAGGGCATATTCATAGGGGAAGATAATTTGATCCAAGCCCTGAAAGAAAACGTAATTTGTCAGATAGGGGTTGATGCCGAGATCCAGCGATGTTTGCGTAAGCAACGCGCCAAACGTGGCCATGGCGGCCAAGGGCGTCAATAAGAAGTTCAGCAATACGGCAAAGAACCAGGTGCCCATTAAAAATGCCGTGGCACTTAAATTGTTGAGATGGGGCAAAAGATTGACAGCAATGAGTTTGCCGATGCCTAATGTAGTGGCTGCTGCGCCAATGGACATGCATGCACAAATAAAAACGATCATGCTGAAGTTGACGCTCTGAATATCTTTGCGGGTGCCACAGCCAATGATGGGGAGAAAAAGCAGGGTGGAACCTCCGGCAAAGATCATAACCGTTGAAATACCGGTGAGGTGGGTGGTAAATAAGCCGATCATGAGTAGGAATGACACCAAAGCGCATTTCTTTTCTTCCGGGTTCATTGGTCCCAGGTTTGCGCGTGCTGTAATAAAATAGTCTTTACCGCTGATCGGCTTCTCCGGTTTCATCATAACGGATGCAACCCATCCCAGAACGAAAACCAGGGGAACGAAGACCAGATTTTGAAATAAGAAGGTACCGTAATCCATAGGTAAGGGCTGTATTTCTTTAGAAATGCCGAGCAGAATCCCCAAATTGCCCGGGGTGTAAATAAAGAAGCCGCGGGTTAAGACGCCGCATGCGGCTGCCATCATAATGCCGGCAGAGGCACGAGATTTGCCTAAGTCTAACGCTTTGCAAATGCCATAAGTAATGGTTGCCATGGGAATGGTGCTTACGAAAGGAATCATAGCCAACAGAATCAGGCCGAAAATAATGCCGCGATAGGTGGCCCCTGTTTTTATAATGATCCAATAGACAATGCGCTTTAATAAGCCGGTGCGGTCAAGAACGGAGGCAAACAAAAAGCCGCCCAGAACCATCCAGGGAATGTCTGTGGACCAAGGAGAAAAAGCGACCGGCGCAGGAACCAGATTAAAGGTAACGTATAATAAAGGCAACAACAGTGAGGGAATGAGGTTATCCATTATTTCTGTGGCAAAAATGATGATGGTGGCAATTGTAATCATGAGGAAAAGCTGAATTTTTTCGTTAAAAATCTCATTTGTGGGTATCATCCAAATAATGGCAAGACAAATAATGATGGATAACCAGGTGAGCCCTTCTTTGCGGCTTAACTTGATGCTTTCCGGCATAGTCAATCACTCCTTTGCACAAATCATTAAAATTTCTTATTTTTATTATACAAGACTGCAAAAAAAGTGGTTGACGTGAAGACTGATGGCGGTATAAGAAAATAATATAGCTGATACAGTGCGTTTATCGATACCTCAATCGATGCCGGCAGGTAACGCTTCAGAAAGAAAACAATGTTTGCTGTTTGGCGAGGAGCGGAAAATTCTGTATAAAATGAATATGGCTCGGCTATTGTAGACGGGTAAATATATGATATTGAAGATTTTTTTAGAGACTGAAAGGAGAGTGCCATGCTGCGTTCCGATCAATTGGTGACAGAGTTAGAGCGTCGGTTGAAAAAATTAGATGTTCATGGCGCCATTGAGGTGCTCACCTATAAGCGCAACCGCGGTTTCATTGTTTGGAAAGAAGCGGAAAATGTGTTCACTTTGCGTGAACATGGCTATGAAAGTCATTTTATAGAAGGGCTGGACGATGCCAAGTTGATGGCGGCCGTCAAAAAAATTGCCAAGCGCGAATTTCCCCGCAGCACCAAGCTGCGTCTTTACACCCATGCACCCGGCACGGTACGCTATATAAAAGACCAGCTGGATATTCGCATCTAGGGCGGTTGACTGATGAAGATTGGCACACAAAAAGCACATGGCGGGCAGAAAATGCTCCGGCCATGTGCTTTTTTATTGCGATTTGTTGCTCTTTTTCCGGCGCCGCCACTCTAGGAGTAGGATGTTGGGGATGCTCCAATAAAAGCCGATGTAGATGGGCAGGCTGTAGCGCCCAAAATGAGAAAACCCGGTCTTCAAAAAAATGAGGGCATTGATGAGCGCAAACAAGCCTGAAGAAAGAAAGGTGCTGTATACAAGTTTCGGCTTTTTTCGACAGTGTGAAAAGCAAAACGATCAATGCCAAAGGCCACCAGCGCCACAACTATAAAAAGGGCGTGGGCGAAGAAATAAGACTCTGTGTCGCTCATGGGACGACCTCCGTTTTTTTTGTTTCAACAAAATGCCGCATGATTTTTTCTGAAATATTTTGGTGTGTCGCTTTTGACGGGATCCGAGTCTACGCTTGCATCATGCCTTCTGCCGGTCGTGGAAAACGCCGTGCACACCTTCAGTATCACATAAACTACGGTGCATCGTCAACAAATACGACAACCAATGTCTTGAAGTGTGCCCTGTGTTAAAAACGAGTTGTCGCATTTCGGTACTCGGATATGAAAAAACGGCCGCTGATTTGAGATGTGAGAGGTTCGCAAAAGTGACAGGCTGTCAACAGGTTTCGTCTGTCACAATTTATGGTATACTGGTACACGATCCATTGTGATAATCGGAGGGAAAGAGCATGAATATAAACGATCAACTGCACGGTTTTACTTTAACCGATGCCCGGCCCATTCCGGAAACGGGGGGCGAGGGTTTTTATTTCATACATGATAAAAGCGGCGCGCGGCTTTTGTATCTCAAAAATGATGACGACAACAAAACCTTTGGCGTGGGCTTTCGCACGCCATCGGCAAATTCCACGGGTGTGGCGCACATTCTGGAACATTCGGTGTTGAACGGCAGCCAAAAATACCGCACCAAAGAGCCGTTTATGGATTTGGCCAAGTCGTCTTTGGCCACCTTTTTAAACGCAATGACGTTTTCGGATAAAACCATCTATCCGGTGGCATCCCGTAACGAGAAAGACTTCTTTAATCTGATGGATGTGTATTTGGATGCGGTGTTCCATCCGTCCATTTACACCACGCCGGAGGTGTTTTTACAAGAGGGCTGGCATTATCACCTGGAAGATGCCGAAGACCCCATCACCTATCGTGGGGTGGTTTATAACGAAATGCGCGGGGCGCTGTCCTCTGCCGACGATCAGGTGGGCGATGCGGTCTTGGCGGCCCTTTACCCGGACACCATCTACGGCTGTGAAAGCGGCGGCGATCCCTATGAGATTCCAAGTCTGACCTATGACGCCTTTTTGGATTTTCACCGCACGCTTTATCATCCGTCCAACAGTTATTTCTTTTTGTATGGTGATGTGGACATTGATCGGGCTTTGGCACACATTCATGACGGCTATCTGGCCGCTTACGACCGCTTGGCGGTGGACAGTGCCCTGACGCCGCAGCCGCGGTTTGAGGCCCCCAAACAAGTTGAAACCACCTTCTCGGTGAGCGCCGGTGATGAGGTGGCGGGCAAAAGTCAGCTGGTGTATGCCACCCTTTTCGGCACACGCACCAATTTGCGGGATTTGTTTCTGGCGGAGCTTTTGGCCGGTGCCCTCATCGACAGTCAGGCCGGACCGCTGCGGCAAGCGTTGATGAAGGCAAATCTGGGGGCGGATGTGCTCTCCTTCAGTTCAGACGGTTTGGAAATTCCTTTCGGCGTGGTATTAAAAGATACAGAGCCGGAACGCCTGCATGATTTTGTGCAGGTGTTGGAAGATGAGGTGCGGCGTCTCATTAAAGAGGGTCTGCCGGAAGATGTGCTGTTGGCCAGTCTCAATAAAATGGAATTTCAGTTGCGTGAGGCGTCCGGTTATGCCACTCGCGGGATCGTTCACTATATCAATGCGTTTGAAAGCTGGCTCTATGACGGTTCGCCTTTTGAGGCACTGGCGTATGATCAGGTTCTGGCTGATCTGCGGGCTGATGTGCAGGCAGGTCGTTTGGGGCAGGAATTGGCTGCGCGCTTTTTAGATAATCCTCATAAAGTGATTTTGACAGCTCGTCCCGAGCCGGGCAAGAATGAAGCCCGTGATGCGGCGGTGCGGGAAGAATTGGCACGCTATAAAGAGAGCCTCAGTGATGAGGAGATTCAGGCATTGGTGGCTGCAACGCACCGGCTGATTGAGCGGCAAAATCGAGAAGATACGGAAGAAGAACGGGCCACCCTTCCAACTTTGTCGTTAGCGGATATTGATACACGGGTCGAGCCGGTGCCAAGAGAGGTGCGTCAAGTGGCGGGTGCAGAGGTGCACCTGCACGATATTTTTACGTCGGGCATTCTTTATTTGGATATGCGCTTTGACACCGGCCACATCGCTGCGGCAGATCTCATGGATTATTCGCTGATTCTTTCGCTGATTGGTGCCATGGATGCGGAAGAGGCCGACTATACGGACCTGGTTACCCGAGAATATTTGCTGACCGGGGGAATCAGCACCACACCCGCCATTGCGCAAGACTATCGGGATGCAGATGTATTTTATCCGCGGTTGGTGGTTTCCGGCCGCATGCTGTCATCTGCTGACTTTGAGGCGGTATTTGAGCTTTTGGATCACATTCTGCGGAAAACCGTGTTCACCGATAAAGAACGTCTGCAGGAACTCATCCAGATGCTTCGTTTGCGTGCGGAGACAGGCATTTTCCAGCAAGGCCATGCAGTGGCGTCCAGTCGGGCGAAAAGCTATTTGGCACCTCAGGTGGCCTATGTGGAGAAAACCCATGGGCTGGACTTTCTCTTTTATTTGCAAGAGCTGGACCGCCATTTTGACGAAGTGGCCGATGATCTCATCCATCGTTTAACGCACTTGTATGGTCGTCTTTTACAGAGGAAAAATTTAAAAGTGGGCTTGACCGGCAGTCTTGATGATATGGAAGCCATTATGCCCCATCTGCAGCACTTTTTGGAGGGCATTCCCGAATCTGCCGGTGAGACGGCGGCTTTTCTACCCCAAATATCGGTGAAAAATGAGGGCATCATGAGTGCGGCCGCGGTGCAATATGTGGCGCAGGCTGCTGATTTGCGTGATTTCGATGTGGTTTATAATGGACGCATGGAAGTGCTTTCCAATGTGCTGACCAACGAATACCTTTATAATGAAATCCGCGCCAAAGGTGGCGCTTATGGTCAAGGCATCCGTTTTGGTAAAAGCGGGCTGATGACCCTCTATTCCTATCGAGATCCCAATTTGGCAGAGACCTTTGCCGTTTATGATCGCATGGCCGATTGGCTGGAAGCCCTTTCATACGATGAAGAGCGCTTACGGCCCTTTATCATCGGCACGATGAACCGCTTTAACCCGGCGCAGACCGCCGGCAGCCGTGGTGTGACCGATCTTTCCATGGCCATCACCGGTCAAACTTACGACGATGTGGCTCGCCTGGCAGATGAAGCATTGGCCACCACAGTGGCTGATTTGCGGACCTACGCGGGGGCCTTGCGCCGCGCAGTTAAAGAAAAAGTGTGCTGCGTGTTGGGCGGAGCGGCCCGCATTCAAGAAGAGGCGGCGCTCTTTGATCATCTGGTGCGGTTGGAAAACGGTAGTGAAGGTGCAGAGCAATGACGATTGAAGCTATTTTGGCCGAGCGCTATCAGATGAGTGCGGCCCACACCAAAAACACTGTGGCGCTTTTAGATGAAGGAAACACCATCCCTTTTATTGCCCGCTATCGTAAAGATGAAACCGGCGCCTTGGATGATGTGAAGCTGCGTGCGTTCGCCGACGATTTGGCAAGCATGCGTCATCTGGAAGAACGACGGGCCGACGTGCATCGTCTTATTGATGAGCAGGGTAAAATGACGGGGGATTTGGCGAAAAAAATTGCGGCGGCAGAGTCCATTACTGCGCTGGACGATCTTTACCGGCCTTATCGCCCCAAACGCCGCACCCGTGCGTCGGATGGCCGGGAACGCGGCTTGGCGCCCCTGGCAGAGGCGCTTCTTTCCGATATGCCCGCAGCAGATCGAGATGCGCTGGCTGACCGTTTGGCCGCTCAGTCAGATGAGGTGGCCGATCGGGAGGCGGCTTATCAGGGAGCGAAGGATATTGTAGCGGAAGAATTTGCAGAGCGGGCCGACGTGCGCTCTGCCTTGCGGCATCACTTGGCTCGTCATTTGGTGTTGGTTACAGGTCCGGGGAAAACGCCTGATGATCGATATGCGCAATATGACGATTATGAAGAGGCTCTGGCAGCGATGCCGGCCCATCGGGTATTGGCGCTCAATCGAGCCGAACGCGACGGCGCGTTGACGGTAAAAGGTCAAATTGATGAAGAACGCATTCATGAAGTGCTTTATCGCGAGTTGGTCCGTGGTCTTTCTGCGCCCGACCAAGTGCGATTAACCGCGGTGGCCAAAGATGCGTGGAAGCGTCTGTTGCGGCCTTCTTTGGAAAAAGAGGTGCGCCGGGAAAAAAGCGATTGGGCAGACGATGTATCCATTGATCTCTTTCGGACCAATTTACGCGAGCTTTTGATGGCTGCTCCTGTTGCCGGCCACATAGTGTTGGGTTTTGACCCCGGCTATCGCAACGGATGTAAACTGGCGGTGGTGGATAAAACCGGTCACCTTTTAGACCAAACGGTCAATTATCCCACAAAGCCGCGCCAGGACCTCGCCAAAAGCCGGCAAATATTAACCGATTTGGTGCGCCGGCATGGTGTCAGTCTTATTGCCATCGGCAACGGCACGGCCAGCCGTGAATCGGAACGTTTTGTTGCCGACGTGGTGCGTGAAGAAAAGTTGGATTGTGCTTGGCTGATTGTGAGCGAAGCGGGAGCATCTGTCTACTCCGCTTCCCCTGAAGCGGTGGAAGAATTCCCTGATTTAGACGTGGCGGTTCGTTCTGCCGTTTCCATCGCACGGCGCGTGCAGGATCCCTTAGCCGAACTGGTGAAAATCGATCCCAAATCCATTGGCGTGGGGCAATATCAGCATGATGTCGATCAGAAAAAGTTGGCACATGCACTGAATGGTGTGGTGGAAGATTCCGTAAACCGTGTGGGTGTCGATGTCAATACCGCGTCGGTGGCACTTCTCACCCATATTGCCGGTTTGAGCCGGCCGGTGGCCAAAGAGATTGTGTCCTGGCGCAATGCAAACGGTGCGTTTACCAGTCGGCGGCAACTTTTAAAAGTGAACAAGCTGGGGCCCAAAACCTTTGAACAAGCGGCAGGCTTCTTACGTGTTGCCGGCGGAGATGAGCCGTTGGATAACACATCTGTTCATCCTGAAAGCTATGGAAAAGTACACGAATTGGCCGCTCGATTTCATATGCCGCCCTCACCGGAATTGGCAAAAGCCGCTTCAAAAGAAAACCGAAAGACTCTGTCAAAAACGCTGGATGTCGGTCCTGAAACGTTGGCAGATATTCTTGACGCCTTGGCCAAACCCGGTCGCGATGTGCGCGATGCCATGCCGCAGCCGCAACTGCGTCATGATCTTTTAGACCTGAAAGATCTCAGTGAAGGCATGATCTTGGAAGGCACCGTACGCAACATTGCCGCCTTTGGCGCTTTTGTGGACATTGGCCTCCACGACGACGGCCTGGTGCACATCTCCGAGCTGGCCGATCACTTTGTGAAAGACCCGCATACCGTCGTTCACGTGGGAGACGTGGTCACCGTGCGCGTAAAAGAAATAGACAAAGCCCGAGGGCGCATCGGCCTTAGTATGAAAGGGCTGTAATACCATTCGGAAAAGCTCTCCCATAGCAGAAAATACCGCTGCTGTTTATAAACAGCAGCGGTATTTTTTTATGGTTTTACTTCCAATCATCACTGCAGGAATCTCGAGGTATCAACTCTTCCTGCGCAAAAATACAGTGCGGGAGGGGGTGCATTCTTCAGCGAGGCATACGAAGCCTTCAGGTGAGAGGGTGCGTGCGTCGTCTATTGTAAGCACTTGATGTTGGGCCATGAGATGGGCAAGAGCACCGCGGGCCATTTTGGCGGGGGTGGAGGTTTGCTTACGTGTGCCGTGCGCATCTTCTTCATAAAAGAATACATCGTGGATGGTGGACAGGTGTTTTTGTAAAGGTTGAATGTATTCGCGCGAGGCCAGATTAAAGATGCATTGATCGCCCAAATAGCTGGCCAAACGAGGCGCCCAGTATTCACCTAAAGATTGACCGTTAATCTTTAGAGGATCTCCCCAATCCAGTCGGTAGCGCCGGATGCCGTCGGCAGGACGCAAAAGGCCATAGAGGCCGCTAAAAATGCGCAGGTGTTTGTGGAGATATTGCTGACCTTTTTTATCCAGGTTCTTTACGGCAAGGTGCCGATAGACGGTACCGTCAAAGTAATGAACGGCTTCATAGCAAGCGGCATCAGGAAAGTTCCGTATGTCACGTTCAATCCGTTGCGCATTGGCTTCGGATACGCGATAGAATGTTTTGAGATCGGTCTGCGCTATCTCGGAGAGCCACGCATTGGCTATGGTATAGGTATCATCTGCAAAAAGAGGTTCTTGACGCACCGGTTGCAGAAGGGTTTCGTCGGTCATGGTTTTACTGGGAGACAATAAAATAATCATGTTGTCACCTTCCTTAAAAAGAAATGTTGCTCTTTTGTCATTTGCGGGAAGACGGCTGCTGAGGTATACTTGCGGCAGTGTGAAAAGAAAGGACGTATGATATGACACTGTTCAAAAGACTATTGTCGCTGATTTTATTGGTGGCGTTGATTCTACCCATATGGCCTCACTCTGTGGAGGCTGCCGATTTATTACAGCTGGACGCCAAAGGGGCGATAGCAATGGATATGGCTACCGGTCAGGTGCTTTATGACAAGGAAGCCGATACGCCGCGTCCGGTTGCATCGCTTTCCAAAATAATGACAGCTTTCATCATTTACGAAGGCGTACGTGATGGACGCTGGTCTTGGCAAACACCGGTACCTATCAGTGAAAAAAATCGTAAGTATGCGGCCAACGACCCCAACGGCAGCCACATCATCTTAAATAAAACAGAGCCGTTGAAAGATTTGGTGGAATTGACGTTGATCAATTCATCCAATGCCACCTCGCGTATTTTGGCTGAATTTGCCTCCGGGAGCGAAGGGGCTTTTGTAAATGAAATGAATGCGCGTGCTGCTACAATGGGCATCAATGCCCGATATGGAGATGCGGCCGGCTTAAAATGGAATGCTGTCTCACCTCGGGCGTGTGCCACTTTGATGCGCACATTCATTCAGGAATTTCCGGAGGTGCTGCAGGTGACGTCGCGTGGAAAAAAGACGCTTCACGGTAAGTCTTTTTACAGTGTGAGTCTCTTTTATAGCCGCGTGCCTTGCGTCGGTGTGGATGGATTTAAGCCGGGATGGATGCCTTTTGCCGGTTTCTGTTTTGCCGGTACGGCTCAGCGTGGTGACACGCGTGTTTTAACGGTGATTTTAGGTTCTTCCGGATATGAAAAGAGCTATCTTGAATCTCGGCGGCTGATTGAATATGCATTTCAGAATGCGTCTCAAAGTGGTGAAGTAATCAACAAACCATTGTCGAGCGCTCACCAAGCAACCGCAGCGTTGGCGTCTTCTGATGTGGATAGAGCAGATTCTCTCCGTGGGCCGGAAGAAAAAGCTCCGGAAAATGTCAAGTCGGAAGCCGGCAATAAAGTTTTCAATAAGGAAAACAGCCCCGTTAGGGATAAAGCGCATGAAGAGGCGTTGTCTGTGAAACAGGATGTCTCTTCTTGGGCAGAGGACGATATAAAACGGGCGATTGGGCTGGGTATCACCACGCAAGTTGAACGTGGCGCCACGCATTTTGGCGGTTCAGAACCGGTCACCCGAGCCGAATTTGTGGCCATTTTAATGAAAGCGGTGGCGCCAAAAGCCAAACTGTTTGATGACCATCCTTTCCAAGATGTGGCGGAAGACGCCTGGTATGCCCCTTATGTGAGCACCGCCTATAAAATGGGCATCACACATGGCACCGGTGAAGACACGTTTTCGCCTCATAAGTTGGTCAGCCGTGAAGAAATGGCGGCGCTTATGGCCAATGCACTGCATCTACAGCTTGATGAAACGGCAACCAACTATCATGACAACCGTCTTATTTTGCCGATGTTTCGCGGTGCGGTGCAAGCGGTATCGGACTTGAAGTTGATGCGGGGCGTTGAGGATCGTCGCTTCGATCCCAAAGCCGATACCACGCGAGAACAGGCCACGATTATCTGCCTGCGCTTGATGGGTCTTCTGGAAGACGGCACCGTGCAACTTCCTCCTGATACGAGGGTATAAGGGTATATGGCCTGATTCTAAAAATAGACTAACATACTTTTTCCTATAAGGAAAGAAAGTCTTTACGGCCATTTTTCCTTTCTTGCCGAATGTTTACCGGGATATGGCGTAGATCAATAAAAAAAGCGCACCTTCAGGTGCGCTTTTGTCAATTTTGCGAATCAACGCTCTTAGCATCGTGGCTGATGGAAAATTAAGAGCGGCTTCTTTCAGGAAGGGCATATGTTGCTGGAATGCTCAAATTTGAAAGACTTCTTTAACGACGTCTACCACTTCCAAACCCACACGGGCTTGTGCTTCGAAGGTTTGGGCGCCCAGGTGAGGCGTCACCGAAACCCGGGGATGATTGACCAAATCTTGACGGGGATTGGGTTCACCGACGAATACATCGAGGCCGGCGGCGGCGACTTTGCCGCTTTCCAAAGCAGCCAGCAGGGCTTCTTCATCGATCAAACCACCGCGGGCACAGTTGACCAAACGCACGCCGTCTTTCATAGTGGCGAGGGCGGCAGCATCAATCAGTGGTTTGCCGTCAGGGCTGGCCGGGGTATGGAGTGTAATGAAGTCCGCTTTTTGAATCAGTTCTGCGGTTTCCATATAGGTATAGGGGACAGTATCGTCTGCGCCGACAATATCATAATAATAGATGGTCATGCCCAAAGCGGCGCATTTGTCAGCCAAAAGGCGTGCGGTATGGCCAAAGCCGATGAGACCTAAAGTTTTGCCGGCCAGTTCCACCCCGCGATAGCGGTCTTTATTCCATTCGCCTTTCCGCATGGTGACATTGGCATCAGCAATAAAGCGGCTGACTGCAAAGAGCTGCGCCAAGGTGAGTTCGGCCATGGCGTTGGCGTTGGCCGAGGGTGTGTTGCGCACGGCAATGCCTTGTTCTTTGGCATAAGCGTGATCGATGTTGTCAATGCCCACACCGGCACGCACAATGAGTTTCAGCTGACCGGTTTTGGCTATGTCAATCTGCGCTTGTCGAATTTTGGTGGCCGAACGGATGATAACGGCATCATAAATTTTTAAAGCCTCGCCCAGTTCATCGGGCTCGTAAAACTGCTCGGTCACTTCAGCGAATTCTTTTAAAAGGGCGATGGCGTCTTTGGCCAGCCCGTCGGTGATGAGAATTTTCATGGCGGTCTCCTTTACAGTCCCAAAATATCTTCAATATCGGCCAAGAGGGCTTTTACATCATCTAAGGTGATTTCTCCCATATGGGCGATGCGGAAGGTTTTTTCTTTTAAATCACCATAGCCGTTGGCCAAAGTTTTGCCTCGTTTGGCCAGCTCGGTGTTGAGATCGGCCACCGAAATGCCCCGAGTGTTGGCCACAACCGTTAAAGTATCGGCCATGTGGTTTTTTTCAGGGAAGATATCAAAATACTTCTCAGCCCAGGCGCGGGTATGGGCAGCCATCTCCTGATGACGGGCAAAGCGGGCGTCCAAACCTTCGGCCAACATGCGCTCCAGTTGTTTG
>JAEZVS010000069.1 GCA_023443145.1 Bacillota bacterium
CAAGCCTCAGATGATGGTGGACGACCGCTATGTGGCTTTAGACAGCCCGGCGGTGATCAAAGAGGGACGCACCTACGTGCCTTATCGTGCCATTGGCGAAATACTGGGGGCCAAAATCGATTATAACGATCAAATTCGCACCATCACCACCCATTATGAAAACAAAACCATCACCATGACCTTAGGTTTTGACCATTATGCGGTGAACGCCGAAGTGATTCCCATGGATGCCAAGCCTTATATGACTGAAAATTATCGCACCATGGTGCCGCTGCGTTTTATTGCCGATGCCACAGGTTATCAGGTGCACGCCTATCCCGATGCCCGAGGCCGGACCAGCGAAGTGGTCTTTACCCGCGGAAACACCTGAAGCTTTTTGAAAAGGTTTGTTCGCTGATGTTTTCCCGGCGGTTCATAAAAAAAGCGCCTTCTTGTCTCTTTTAGACAAGAAGGCGCTTTTTTAGCGGGATTCTACAAAAATAATGGTACCGGCACGGCTTAGGGCGTCTTTTCCATAGCCGCTGATTTTATAATTTTTGTTGTTGTGGGTGTAATTGGAAGCAAAATAGCCTTCGCTGGCGCCGTAGAATGAATAACCCGAGCTGTTGCCGGAGTTTTGGCCCGTTTCAAACTTTAAACCCAGTATGTCGGACAAATGGGCCAAACTGATTTCTTCAGGACAATTTTTCACAAAAAAGCCCAAATCGGCCCACACCACACCGGTGGCGACGGCTTTGGTGGAAGGGAAGGTGGCCGGATTGGGCACCTCCAAAACGTGTTTTTCTTCATCATTTTCAGATGCCGAAGCGTCTGTGTTTTGGTTTTGACCGGACGGTGTCTGCGGGGTGTGGGGCTTCGTGTTGCCGGCATCGCCGTTGGAAGCGGGCGGTTGGCTGTTGTCCGGCTTTTTGCCGCCCTCGGTTGCCGGATCGGCAGGGTGCGCATCGTTTTGGCTTAAGCGCAGCAACGGATAGGACGCGCCGGCGTCTCCTTCTAAGAGAGGAAGGGGCCTGGGCATCAGGCTTTCGATGTGGCTGCCGGCAGACAGGGGAACGGTATCGCCAGCAAAGGAAACAGCAAAGTTGCCGCCTTCGCCGCGGAAAATCACAAACTGCTGACCGGAAATCACCGTGAGGGAGCCGGGTCCATAGCGGCCGGCCAGCTGCCCATAGGTTTTGCCGACAATATCAAAGACTTCATCATTGATACGGGTGCGCGATGCGGGACGGCCGTCAATGCCGATGCGCACCGCAGAGAAATTTTCTTCAAAGGCGGGATTGCGCACCGCCTTGTTTAGAGAGTTGTGGCTTTTTACCAGGCGCAACTCGGTGTGGCCTTTCAGTTCAAAAAAATACATATTTTCTTCATCGGGGGTCACCTGATAGCCGCCGTCTTGTGCGGTGACCATAAAGGTGCCTTCGCCAATCAGCCAGCGATACTTTCCGTCGCCCACTTTTTCGATGACGCCGCCTTGGCTGAAACGCTGCCAGTGGCCCACCACGTCATCTTGGGGATTTTTCGGATCCGGTTCCAGTACCGGCGCTTTGCGCAGTGCCTTCACATTTTCACTTTCCGGCACCTGCTGCGTGCTCACCACCACGGCCCGATCGACGCCTTCTTTATGATCCGCGCCGCCCAAAAGAGAGAGGAGCTGTCCTAAAATCAGCGCTGCACAAACACCGGCTAAAAAAATAATGACGGTGCGCGGCGATACGTGCCGCAGTCTATGCATTATTTTTGCCAAAGGTTTGCGATTATTAGATGTTTCTTCCAACGATTGCCCACAGACGACACAGAAACGTCCCGACTGGTTGGGCGATCCACAATGCGGACAATTCAAAAAAATCACCTCACGATAATCTCATGTGCTCATTATGTGACATGTGGCGCGCTTTTGCAAGACAAGTTTTGATGACGTTGCAAGAGGAAAGCCGGAACCGGTTTTTGTAGCGAAAGCTCTTCCTGACGCATGTGCGCCCAATGATAAAGGGGTTGACAAATAAAAATGAAATTTTTACACTAATTGTAGTCATTACAAATGAAAGAGGTGATGACGATGCGCCCGCAAAAGACAAGTCTGGAGGCCTTAAAGGAGGCGGGAATTACACCGACCCTTCCGCGCATGGCCATATTGGACCATCTGAAATCGTGCCATACGCATCCCACCGCCGATTCTGTATATCTCATGTTGCGGGATGAGTTGCCCACGCTCTCAAAAACAACGGTCTATAATACGTTGCGCGTGTTTTCCGAACGGAAACTGGTGCGCATGCTTCATTTGGGAGACGAGGCACACTTTGACGGCGATATGGATTTTCACGCCCACTTTCTATGTGTGCGCTGCGGAGCCATCTTTAACGTGCCCATGGCACGTATGGCCACACCGCCGGATTTGGAAAATGTCCTGGTGCAGGACCTGCAAGTGACTTACCGCGGGGTATGCACCCATTGTCAAGAGAGAGATAGTCGATGCCCGAAAATTTGAAAGGAGAAAAGCATATGGAAAACCCGATGGACAAAAATGGCCTGGGCGAAAATCTGCCCAGCCGAAACAACACAATTGGTGAGAATCCAAAACTCACCACTGCTGCCGGCGCGCCGGTGGAATCGAATCAGGATTCCTTAACCGCCGGTCCCCGCGGACCGATGATGCTGCAAGATGTGTGGTTTTTAGAAAAGTTGGCCCATTTTGACCGCGAAGTGATTCCCGAACGCCGCATGCACGCTAAAGGCTCCGGCGCTTTCGGCACCTTCACCGTCACCCATGACATCACCCGCTACACCAAAGCTAAGATTTTTTCGGAAATCGGCAAGCAAACCAAAATGTTTGCCCGTTTTTCCACAGTGGCCGGTGAACGGGGCGCCGCAGATGCGGAACGCGACATTCGCGGTTTCGCTTTGAAATTTTATACCGAAGAAGGCAACTGGGACATGGTGGGCAACAACACACCGGTGTTCTTTTTCCGCGATCCCCTCAAATTCCCGGAATTGAACCACGCGGTGAAAAGAGATCCCCGCACCAACATGCGCTCCCCCAACAACAACTGGGATTTTTGGAGCAGTCTGCCGGAAGCGCTGCAACAAGTGACCATCATCATGGGTGATCGCGGCATTCCGTCATCTTATCGCCACATGCACGGTTTTTCCAGCCACGCCTACAGCTTTATTAATGCGGAAGGCGTGCGCCACTGGGTGAAATTCCATTTCCGTTCCCAGCAGGGTATAAAGAACCTGACCGATCAGGAAGCGGAAGCGGTGGTGGGGAAAGACCGTGAAAGTCATCAGCGCGATCTTTATGAAGCCATTGAAAAAGGCGAGTTCCCCAAATGGACCATGTATGTGCAGCTCATGACCGAAGAACAGGCCCGTGAACTGCCTTACAACCCCTTTGACCTCACCAAGCAATGGTATAAAGACGAATTCCCTCTCATTCCGGTTGGTGAATTTGAGTTGAATAAAAATCCGGACAATTACTTTGCCGATGTGGAACAGGCCGCTTTTGCGCCGTCGAATGTGGTGCCGGGCATCAGTTTCTCTCACGACCGCATGCTCCAGGGCCGTCTCTTCTCCTATGGGGATGCTCAGCGTTACCGCCTCGGGGTGAACCATCATCAGATTCCTGTAAACAGCCCGCAGGGCGTGGCCCATCCCCACAGCTATCATCGCGACGGGCTCATGCGTGTGGACGGAAACCGCGGCAGCGAATTGCATTACGAGCCCAACAGCTATGGCAATTGGCAGGAACAGCCGGAATATCACAACCCAGTGGAAAAAGTTTATGGCGATATTCAACGCTTTGATTATCGCGAAGACGATCACGACTATTATTCTCAGCCCGGGAAACTCTTCCGAGCCATGACAGAAAAACAACAGCAGGTGCTTTTTGAAAACACCGCTCGGAATATGGGCGATGCCACCCTGCAGATTAAGCATCGTTGGATCAATCACTGCTATCAGGCAGATCCTGCCTATGGTGAAGGTGTGGCCGCCGCTTTGGGCATCGACATCAAAGATGTGGATTTGAATCTGCCGCAACGCACCAGCCGTGAAGCCAATTACGAGGCCAATCACAAACATCCGGAATTGGATGAGCCCACCAAAGGCAAACCCACCCCGGATAAAGAAATCGACACCAACGACAATCTTTACATCAACCCGGAAGACGATCCCTGGTTGCTGTAAGTGGTCGCCCGCTGTTGTCAATAAAAAGCGGCATAGATGACGCAATGCTTTTTCAGGCAGACCAATCGCCGGTCCTTTAGAGACCGGCGATTTTCTTGTGTCTGCCGGGCATAGATGATACAATACGGGTATAAGGCGAAAGGAGGGATGGGAATGATTCAACTTTGGCTGGTGCTCTTGGGTGCGGCGATGGTCCTCGCTCTGGTGCTGGCATTTTGTCAAAAACTGCGCACGGTGCCCACGATGTTCGTTCTGGTGGGGGTCAGCGTGGTGGCATTTCGGCTGATTGAGCATTTGCCCGAAACGGCACCGCGTTTTTTTGTGACGCTGGCACTGTTCGAAACGGTTTTTTCCCTTATCCTGGCCATTTTTTTGGCGGCCCTATGGCTGGTAAGGCTTTTTATGGCCTGGTATCAAAATCGATAAATGTTTATGCGGCCGTGCCGCATGTGATGGATGCACAAATATAAAATGGATTGAAGGAGACGATGATTGTGAAACACACCACCAACACCCATGTGATTTTTGCCGACAGCGCCCAGGAAGCGGAAGAACAGTATCGAGCCATGGGCATTGCTCCGGACCACGATGCCAATGCGCAACTCTGCGTGTGCAAATGCAGCGAGGAAGAGGATTTTGATTTTGAATCGCCCTTTAACCTCATTGGCGAAGTGTCACTGTCGCCGGAATATATGAGCAAGGTCAACGAAGATCCACAGCGGGCCTACGTGCTCTATTATATCGAAGAGGCTTAAGATGGATCCGCGCGATCCCCAATCTCCGGATGTATATAAAAGCATTGCCGGCGCGGCAGAAACGGAAATTGTTATAGAAAAATCCCGATTTCTCTCTTTTGCCCGACCGGTGAACAGCGAGGAAGCGGCTAAAGATTTTGTGGCACAGGTGCGCGAAGCTCATCGAGAGGCGACCCATGTGGTGCCGGCCTGGGTCATCGGGCGGGACGGGCTTTTCATGCGCTGTTCCGATGATGGCGAACCGCAAGGCACGGCGGGTGTGCCTACGCTGGAGGTCTTGAAAAAACAGGGTCTCACCGATGTGGCCGTGGCTACGGTGCGTTATTTCGGCGGCATTAAGCTGGGGGCAGGCGGGCTCATTCGCGCCTATTCGGAGGCGGCGGCAACCGTTATTCGCGCGGCGTCTCCGGTGGATATGGTGCGCCAGCAGGCGCTCGTATTGACCGTGGATTATGGTCAGTCCAATACCCTCACCCACCATTTGGAAAAAATGGGCTGGCACTTTACCCGGCGCTTTGACGCAGAGGTGCACTATGATGTGTATGTGCCTGTTGATTTAAAAGATGCTTTTGAGGCCCATATGAAAAACCTCACCCAAGGCCGCGGCCGATTTGTCTGGAACGATGTGGTCTATGCCCCACGTCCGGACGCTCTGTATGACGGCGAGTGGTGTAAGTAAGTCATACTTTGTATATAAAAGAAGCCGGAGACACGGCAGTGGCGTGTCTCCGGCTTCTTTTTGCGGTGTTTATCAGACCGCAGCAAATGAAAAAGTCTCGGTTAAATAAGATTGGACAATGCCACCAGCAGCAGGAGCAAGCCGCCCAGCACTTCCGCTTTATCGCCGATGAGGCGCGCCAGCTTTTGGCCGACGATCACAGCCAGGCTCACCAGGAAAAAGGTGGTGAAGCCGATGACCAAAGCCGCCCAAGGGTTTACGCCGGTGGCGCCGAAAGTAATGCCGACAAAGAGGGCGTCAATGGCGGTGACCACCCCTTGAATCAACACCAATCCCCAACTCAAATCTTTCACCAAAGGCCGGGCATCGTCTTTTTGAAAGGCGCCGCGCAGCATGTTGAGACCGATGAGCCCCAGCACCACCGCCACCAGCACCGGTCCGAAACGTGATATCACACCGGAGAGAAGCTGCCCTACGCTGTAGCCCAAAAGAGGCATCAGAGCTTGAAAGAAGCCGAAGGCCAAAGGCAGGCGGATAAGGGTTCGCCAGCGCCCGCCGTTGGGCAAGGCCAGCACATTGGATATGGTGACGGAGCAGGCGTCCATAGAAAGCCCCACACCGATTAATATGATTTGCAACAATCCCACAAAAAATCCTCCATTCATTTTTTGCGGCGTCCCCGAACATAGGGAGCAAAGGTTGATGCCGGCGTTGCGCCCGTTTTTTGCGGCGCCGGCGGCTGTTTTAAGCATCGATGGTTTTATCAGTATAGCGAGGAAACAGGAAGGATGCAAGCGTGTTGTTTCCCCGAATCGATCGCGATTAGTGCTTACTCTGTTGGGGTATTTAGGTAGGTGCACCAATGAAGCGGCGTCATCGGCGGAGAGAGAATAAGGAGGGGTTTTATGGCGGATTTTCAATTGGTCAGCAATTTTAAGCCTACAGGGGATCAGCCGAAGGCCATCGATCAATTGATGGAGGGGCTTCATCTGGGCTATCCCAAGCAAACGCTGTTGGGCGTAACCGGCAGCGGAAAAACCTTCACCATGGCCAACATCATTGCCCGCGCCAATCGGCCGGCGCTGATTTTAGAACCCAATAAGACGCTGGCGGCTCAGCTTTACAGTGAGTTTAAATCATTTTTCCCGCACAATGCGGTGGAATATTTTGTGAGCTATTACGATTATTATCAGCCGGAAGCCTATGTGGCATCCAGCGATGTTTACATTGAAAAAGATGCCCAAATCAACGAAGAAATAGAAAAATTGCGCCACAGCGCCACCGCTTCTCTTTTAGAGCGGCGGGATGTGATCATTATTGCGTCGGTTTCCTGCATATACGGTTTGGGCTCGCCGGATTTTTACCGCCACCAGGTGATCAACTTGCGTGTGGGTCAAGAGGTGGATCGGGATCAAGTGTTGAACAAGCTGGTGGAAAACCAGTATGAGCGCAACGACGTGGATTTTCATCGCGGTACTTTTCGGGTACGGGGAGATGTGCTCGATGTGCTGCCGGCGTCTATGAGCGAGCGGCTCATTCGCATTGAGTTTTTTGGAGATGAGATTGACCGCATCAGCGAGGTGGAGGCGGTCAGCGGAAAGACAGTGGGCCTTCGTGAGCACGTGGCCATCTATCCCAATAGTCACTATGTGACCGCGCCCGACTATTTACCGGTGGCCATACGGGAAATTGAAGCCGAGATGGCGGAACAGGTAAAGTATTTTGAAAGCCGAAATAAGCTCATAGAGGCTCAGCGCATTGCCCAGCGCACCCGCTACGACATGGAGATGTTGCGTGAAGTGGGCATTTGCTCAGGCGTGGAAAACTATTCGCGCCCTCTGGCCGGGCGGCCGCCGGGCTCCACCCCGTACACCCTGTTGGATTTTTTTCCGGAGGATTTCATCACCTTTATTGACGAAAGCCATGTGGCGGTGCCTCAAGTGGGCGGGATGTATGCCGGTGACCGTTCCCGCAAAGAAAATTTGGTGAACTACGGTTTCCGCCTGCCTTCGGCGCTGGACAACCGCCCCTTGCAGTTTGATGAATTTGAAGCACGCGTGCATCAGACCATCTATGTGTCGGCCACGCCGGGACCTTACGAAAACGAACACAGCATGCAAACGGTGGAGCAGATCATTCGGCCCACCGGTCTTTTAGACCCTAAAATTGAGGTGCGCCCCATCTTCGGTCAAATTGACGATTTGATGGATGAAATCCGCATGCGTGCGGTGCGTGATGAGCGCGTGCTGGTGACCACGCTCACCAAGCGCATGGCGGAAGATCTGACCGATTATCTGGCCAATGCCGGCATTCGGGTGCGTTATTTACACAGCGAAGTCAAAACCTTGGAGCGTATGGAGATTTTACGAGACTTGCGCTTGGGCGCCTTTGATGTATTGGTGGGCATCAACCTCTTGCGGGAGGGGCTGGACTTACCGGAAGTTTCGCTGGTGGCCATTTTGGATGCAGACAAAGAAGGCTTTTTGCGCAGCGAACGCTCCATGATTCAGACGGTGGGGCGCGCGGCCCGCAACGCCAATGGTCATGTCATCATGTATGCGGATCACATCACCGGTTCAATGCAGCGCACCATCGATGAAACCCGGCGGCGCCGCGACATTCAAAAGGCTTATAACGAGGCCCACGGCATCCGGCCTGAAACCATCAAAAAAGCGGTGGCCGATCACATTCAGGCCACCAAAGCCGTAGCGGAAGAAGCGCGTCCTCATTTGAGCCGAGAAGTGCCCTTAGATGCCCGCGGACGGCGCCAACATGTACAAATCTTACAAAAAGCCATGCGAGAAGCGGCCAAAAATCTGGAATTTGAAATTGCAGCCGAACTGCGCGACGAGATACGACGCATTGAGGCCATGACATAAAGACGGAGGAAAGTATGTCGGATCAGCACATCACCATCCGCGGTGCGCGGGTGAACAATCTAAAAAATATTGACCTCACCATTCCTCGAGACAAATTGGTGGTGTTGACGGGTCTGTCGGGGTCGGGCAAGTCGTCTTTGGCTTTTGATACCATTTATGCCGAAGGGCAGCGGCGCTATGTGGAATCGCTTTCCAGCTATGCCCGTCAATTTTTAGGGCAGATGGATAAGCCCGATGTAGACGACATTTCGGGTTTGTCTCCGGCCATTTCCATCGATCAGAAAACCACCAGCAAAAATCCGCGTTCCACGGTGGGCACCGTCACCGAGATTTACGATTATTTGCGCCTGCTCTTTGCGCGGGTGGGTGTGGCCCATTGCCCCGAATGCGGCAAGGTCATCACCCGCCAAACGGTGGATCAGATGGTGGATCAGGTGATGAGCCGGGACGAAGGCACACGCCTGGTGATTTATGCGCCGGTGGTGCAAAATCGCAAAGGCGAGTTTAAGCGGCTTTTTGAAAGTCTTACGAAAAGCGGTTATGTGCGCGTGCGTGTCGATGGAGAGATGCGCGAGCTGGCCGACGATATCGTTCTCGCCAAAAACAAAAAACACAGCGTGGAAGTGGTCATCGACCGCATTAAGGTGCGCGCAGGCGTGGAGAATCGCCTGGCCAATTCGCTGGAAGCGGCCCTTTCCTTAGCCGACGGTGTGGCCTGGGTGGATGCCGACGGCGACATGCTCCGTTTCTCCGAACATTTTGCCTGCCTGGAATGCGGCATCAGCTTGCCGCCCATGAGTCCCCAGCTCTTTTCTTTCAACAGCCCGTTGGGGGCTTGTGATGTATGCGACGGACTGGGGGCCATGCAGCACATCGATGTGGAGTTGGTGGTGCCCGATCCGGCCAAATCGTTGAACGAGGGGGCCATCGCGCCTTGGCAGCGAGGCGCCATTTCCAACTATTATGAAAAACTTATAGAGGCGATGGCCGCTCTCAAAAAAATCGACTGCGATACCCCATGGAAAGACTTGTCTCAAGAGGCGCAGGCGTTTATCCTCTATGGGGGCGATCATCCGACGGTGCAGTTTACGTACACAAATCTATTTAAGGAAAAGAAAACCTATCGCAAAGCGTATGAAGGCGTGATTCCCAATTTGGAAAGGCGCTATCGGGAAACCGCCAGCGACCATTCCCGTGATGAGTTGGAGCGCTACATGGTGACCAGCACCTGCCCGGCCTGTAAGGGCCGCCGTCTGCGTCCGGAAGCCTTGGCGGTGACGGTGGGCGGTAAAAACATCCATCAGGTGTGTGAAATGAATGTGTCGGAAAGCCTGCATTTTTTTGAAGCGCTGGAGCTGAGCGAACGCGATCGGTTTATCGCCAAAGAGATTCTCAAAGAAATTTGTGCGCGTCTGGGTTTTTTAAACAATGTGGGATTGAATTATCTCACCTTGGAACGCGCTGCCGGTACCCTTTCCGGCGGCGAGGCCCAGCGCATTCGTCTGGCTACGCAAATCGGCTCGGGGCTGATGGGCGTACTCTATGTACTCGATGAGCCCTCCATCGGTCTTCATCAGCGCGACAACGCCCGCTTGATTGACACCCTCTGTCACTTGCGTGATTTGGGCAACACCCTCATTGTGGTGGAACACGATGAAGACACCATCCGTGCCGCCGACTTTGTGGTGGACATCGGTCCCGGCGCCGGTGAGCAAGGAGGCCATGTGGTGGCCGCCGGCACGCCTGCCGAAGTGATGGAGACGGCAGACTCTGTGACCGGTCGTTTTCTTTCCGGAAAAGAACGCATTGCCATTCCCCAAACGCGGCGCCCTGTGGATCCAAAGCGGGTGCTTAAGGTGGTGAGGGCGCGTGAAAACAACTTGCGCAATATTGATGTGTCCATTCCTCTGGGCGTTTTCACGTGTGTGACCGGTGTGTCCGGAAGCGGAAAATCTTCTTTGGTGAACGATATTCTTTATCAGGCCTTGGCCAAACATCTCTACCCGCAATTTAAAGGACGACCCGGGGCCCATAAAGAGATTTTAGGGTTGGCGCATATTGATAAAGTGGTGAACATCGATCAAAGCCCCATCGGCCGTACCCCGCGTTCCAATCCCGCTACCTATACCGGTGCTTTTGACGGCATCCGTGAAATTTTTGCCAAAACCAAAGACGCCCAAATGAAAGGTTTCAAACCCGGCCGTTTCAGCTTTAACGTCAAAGGCGGCCGTTGCGAAGCCTGCAAAGGGGATGGGATAGTCAAAATTGAAATGCATTTTTTGCCGGATGTGTACGTGCCCTGTGAGGTCTGTAAAGGAAAGCGCTACAATCGCGAAACATTAGATGTCCACTATCGCGGCAAAACCATCGCCGATGTGTTGGATATGACGGTGGATGAAGCGGTGTCTTTTTTTGAAAACATCCCCAAGATTTACAACAAACTTAAAACCATTCAGGATGTGAGCTTGGGCTATGTGCGTTTGGGGCAGCCTGCCACCACTCTTTCCGGCGGCGAAGCCCAGCGCGTGAAGCTGGCCACCGAGCTTTCTCGGCGCCCCACCGGAAAAACCCTTTACATTCTCGATGAACCGACCACCGGGCTTCATTCGGCAGACATCCAAAAATTATTGGAGGTGCTGCAGCGTCTGGTGGATGGTGGCGACTCCGTGCTCGTCATCGAACACAATCTGGACGTCATCAAATGCGCCGATCATATTATTGACTTGGGGCCCGAAGGCGGCAGCGGCGGCGGTAAACTGGTGGCCGCCGGCACTCCGGAAAAAATTGCGAAAAAGAAAAACAGCCACACCGGCCATTATTTGGCGCCCATTCTGGAGCGCGGCTGGTGAAGGAGCGGATGCTGTAAAAACGGCATCCCTAAAGGTCGGATATGTAAAAAGCCCGCGACAGATGTTGTGTCGCGGGCTTTTTGTGTGCAATCCGCTGGGGACTATTCATCGATGGCGGTTTTTAAGAGGGCCAGACCTTCTTGGATATCTTGTTCCGAAATATTTAACGGCGGCAGCAGACGGATTTTATCTTTAGCGGTGAGGACCAGAAGGCCCAGCTCCTGGGCACGTGCCAGCACCTGAGCAGGGGTCTTGTCTTTTAGTCGGAGGCCCATCATCAAGCCCAACTGGCTGATTTCCGCAATGCCTTCGATGTCTTCCAGAAGTGAGGAAAAGAGGGCGGCTTTGGCGTTGATTTTATCCATAAAGGCGGGATGACTGATGCGTTCCAGCACCACCAAGGCGCCGGCACAGATGGCGGGATTGCCGCCGAAAGTGGAGCCGTGAGACCCGGGACCCAGCACATCTTTTACACGCTCCGTGGCCAAGCAACAGCCGATGGGCAAGCCGGCGCCCAGTCCCTTGGCCAAAGTGGCGATGTCGGGAACGATGCCCGCGTGCTCAAAGGCAAACAGTTTGCCGGTGCGGCCGATGCCCGTTTGTACTTCGTCGGAAATCAGGAGCAGATCGTTTTCTCGACAGAGAGTGGCCGCAGCCTGCAAATAGCTTTTGTCCAGCACGTTCACGCCGCCTTCACCTTGTACGCATTCCACCATCACCGCGCAGGTGGCGGGACCGACGGCCCGACGCAGGGCGTTGATGTCGCCGGCAGGCACATAGCGGAATCCGGGCGCCAGAGGCGCAAAAGTAGGGTGCATGGCGGTTTGACCGGTGGCGGCTAAAGTACCCAAAGTGCGGCCATGGAAAGAATCCACCATGGTGATGATTTCATGGCGGCCTTCGCCATAGCGGTCGTAGCTGTACTTGCGGGCCAGCTTGATGGCGCTTTCATTGGCTTCTGCACCGCTGTTGACAAAGAGGGCGGCGCTGAAAGGAGACACATCGGCCAATTTTTCGGCCAGACGAATGGCGGGGGCGGTGAGATAAAGATTCGAGGCATGCTGCAACGTTTCCAACTGGCTGACCACCGCTTGAATCCACTCGTCGTCGCAAAAGCCCAAGGCGTTGACACCGATACCGGAGGTGAAATCAATGTAAGTGCGGCCGTCTTCATCAATAACGGAGGCGCCGCTGCCTTTGGCCAGAACCAGATCCTGAGGTTTGTAATTGGGCATAAGATGGGCCTGATAGGCCTCGCGCAGGTTTTTCATAGTCAATCTCCTTTTAATACACCATCGTGCCGATGCCGTCGTCGCTTAAAAGTTCCAATAAGATGGCGTGATCCAAGGTGCCGTCTAAGATATGGGCCTGCCGCACACCGCCGGAGAGCGCATCCAGACAGCAGTTTATTTTGGGAATCATGCCGCCGGACAAAATGCCCGATTGGATGAGTTCTGAGATGTCGTCACGCTGAATCACTGAGATAAGACTTTCCGGGTCGGTTTTATCGCGAAGGACGCCGCGCACATCGGTCATGATGATGAGCTTTTCGGCGCCGCAGCGGGCGGCAATCTGAGCCGCCGCATGATCTGCATTGATGTTGTAAATCCGGCCGTTTTCACCGGCAGCCAGAGAGGCGATGATGGTGATGTAGCCGGCGGCCAAGGCGTCGTTTATAAGGGTGCAGTCCACCTGGGTGATGTCGCCTACGTGGCCCAAATCAACCGGGCCGCGGCGTTTTTCTGCGCGGAGCAGGCCGCCGTCCAGGCCGCAGATGCCCAAGGCGCGCCCGCCGGCGGCGCCCACGGCATTGACCAGCCGCTTGTTCACGGTGCCGGCCAACACCTGTTGGCACACCTCAATGGTGACGTCGTCGGTGACGCGCAGTCCGTCTTCAAAACGGCTTTTGTGGCCGATTTTTTGGAGCGCTTCGGTGATGAAGGGCCCGCCGCCGTGTACGAGCACCAGACGAATGCCCATCAAATCCAAAAGCAGCAAGTCCTTCATGACAGACGCCATGAGACTTGGGCTTTGCATGGCTCCGCCGCCGTATTTGACGACGATGGTGCGGCCTGAAAATTTTTGTATATAAGGAATGGCCTGTACGAGCACTTCGGCCCGTTGGGCGGCACTTAACATGATGATCGCTTCTTTCTATGTTTTTTCTGAGGATGGGCAAAAGAAGCCCTTCCATGGGAAACAGACAATGGCGCTTAGGCCGAAGCCCTTTAAGATCGGTAGTCGGCGTTGATGTGGACGTAATCGCAGGAAAGGTCACAGCCATAGGCGATGGCCGCACCGTTGCCTTCCGCAAGGTTCAGCTGAATGATCACCTCAAAGGCGCTCATGATTTGAGCGGCCAACGCCTCATCAAAGTCCAGCCCCATGCCGTGTTCAGAGACCTGCACCGTTCCCTGATCCGACGAGAGACGGATCGTGGTCTGTGTGGGATCAAAGGGGATGCCGCTGTAGCCGGCAGCCGCCAAAATGCGGCCCCAGTTGGCGTCTTCGCCGTGTACGGCCGTCTTCACCAGAGGCGACGCGGCAATGGCTTTGGCAATAGTTTGGGCGTCTTTTTCGTCGGCGGCACCTTTCACCTCAACGGTGATCAAATGATGGGCACCTTCGCCGGCGCCGGCAATCAGACGGGCCAGATGGCGGCACAGCGTCTCCAGAGCAGTGTAAAAGGCGTCGTAGTGCGCGTTTTTCTCTTGAATGAGGGGATGGCCGGCCAGAGCGTTGGCCAGGAGAAAGACGGTGTCGTTGGTGGACGTATCGCCATCCACCGACACCATGTTGAAGGTGCGGGCTGTGGCGGCGGAAAGAGCTTCTTGCAGCATTGCGGCGCTGATGTTGGCATCGGTGGTGAGAAAACAGAGCATGGTGCCCATATTGGGGGCGATCATGCCGCTGCCTTTGGCTGCCGCGCCGATGGTGACGGTGGCGCCGTCAATTTCCAGCGACACCGAAGCGGACTTGGCTTCGGTGTCGGTGGTCATAATGGCGCGGGCCACTGCAGGGCCGTGGGCTGCATCCAACCGCTCTGTCAGCGCCGGCAGGGCTTGCGCAATGGGCGTCAGAGAAAGGGTCTGGCCGATGACGCCGGTGGATGCAACCAACACGTCATCAACGGGCAGCGCCAGATGATGGGCCGTTTGCCGGCACATGCCCAGGGCCACTTCGTGGGCGGTGGGGGTGGCACAGTTGGCATTGCCGCTGTTGGCAATGACGGCTTGAGCTTTGCCGGTGGCGCTGTGCATCTTGGATATCTGGACCGGTGCGGCCTGTACGGCATTTTTGGTGTAGACCGCCGCCGCCGCGGCGCGCACGTCGGAAACAATTAAAGCCAGATCGTCACGGGTATCATGACCGCGGCGAATACCGACAGAGGCGGTGGCGGCGCGAAAACCGCGGGGAGAGCAGACGTGGCCTTGTATATTAATGGACGGGATCATGGTTCCTCCTTTGGTCAAAGGCATTGGTTCGATCGGTGCGGGCACAAACGAAATGTTTCATAGAAAGGGTCAAACGGCTTTTTGCCCTTTCTGCCGGTTTTTAAAAGGCAGGGGGGACATTGAGCAGACCGGTGGTTTCGTCCAGACCGAAGACGATGTTCATGTTCTGGACGGCTTGACCGGCGGCGCCTTTCACCATGTTGTCAATGGCAGAGACAGTGATCACGGTGTTGGTGTGATGGTCGAAATGGATAGAGACATCCGTCAGATTAGAGTAGCGAACCGAGGCGATGTTGGCAACGGCGCCGTCAGGCAGCACACGCACAAATGGTTCGTCATGATAATATTGCTCAAAAAGATTGTGCAGCGCCTGAGCGGTACGGGCGTTGGCTAAGGTCATGTAGCAGGTGGCTAAAATGCCGCGGTTCACCGGAATCAGATGGGGGACAAAAGTCACTTCGGTGATTTGGCCGGCAATTTTGGTGAGGGTTTGCTCCATTTCGGGGGTGTGGCGGTGACAGGCGATGTTGTAAGGATGGCAGCCTTCGTTGATGACAGGAAAGTGGGTGGTGTCTGAAAGGCCGCGCCCGGCACCGGTGATGCCGCTTTTGCAGTCACAGATGATGGGGTAATCCGCCAGCCAGTGGTGAGCCAATAGGGGCGCCACTGCCATGGGTACAGCGGTGGTGTAGCAGCCGGGATTGGCAATGAGCCGTGCGGTCTTGATTTCGTCTCGGAAAAATTCAGGCATGCCGTAAACAGCCTGGGCGTGTAGGTTGGGGTCGGCAAAACGGCCGCCGTACCATTCCTGATATTCATTTTCATCTTTTAAGCGGAAATCGGCGCCCAAGTCGATGAACACCTTGCCGGCGGCGAGGGTATCGGCGGCGATTTTCTGGCTGAGACCATGGGGAAGCGCCGCAAAGACCACGTCGCTTTTTTCGATGACGGCGTCTTGATCGCCGCAAATGACATTGGTGAACGCACGATAAGACGGATAAACATCGGATAGGGCCTGCCCTTCAAAGGACACCGAGCTGGCCGCCACAATTTCGGTTTGCGGATGGCCCAGTAAAATCCGCGCCAATTCGGCGCCTGCGTAGCCGGTGACACCAATTATGCCTGCTTTAATCATAAGGAGACCTCCTTGTCGTTTCACGGGTTTTGTATATTCTACAACCGGAATGTGAATAAAGTCAAGTAAATTATGCAAAATTATGCAAAAAAGAAGGGATTAAAAAACGAAAAACAAGGAATATAATCTGAATCAGCGTGAATAAAAATTCAGAACAGCGATATTAAAGAGCACCGGAACGGCGACGTGTTGTTTTTTGTCATTTTGCAAAAAAATCCGCCCGTAGGCGGAGATTTTTAGCGAATGAGGGTTTCCAAGACGCCAATATGTTCAATTTCGGCACGCACCACATCACCGGGTTTCAAATAGCGCGGCGGATCAAAACCGGCGCCCACACCGGAAGGCGTGCCTGTGAGGATCACATCTCCGGGGCGCAGCGTGGTGCCGCGGGAAATATCCGAGATAATGTAAGGAATATCGAAAATAAATTGCTCGGTGTTGCCGTCTTGCCGCAGCTCACCGTTTACGTGGCAGGTGACGCGCAGTGCCGGCGGCTCTTCAATATCGTGGCGGCTGACGATAACGGGCCCGAAGCCGCAAAATCCGTCAATGCTTTTGCCGCGGAACCACTGGTTGTGTGCGCTTTGTAATTCGCGAGCTGAAAAATCGTTTCCGATGCTGTAGCCGAAAATGTGGTCGAAAGCATCTTCCGGGGCAATGTCCTTACCGCCGCGGCCAATGATGACCGCAAGCTCGGCCTCATAATCCACCGCCTGTGACGGCCCGTTGCTGATGGTGAGAATATCGCCGTCACCGGTGAAGCGATCCACCATTTTTGAAAAGTAGATGGGCACTTCCGGAGGACGGAAGGTGTCGTTGGCCAGGTTTTTTACTTCATTTACGTGGGCCAGATAATTTTTGCCCAAACAAATGACGTTGCGCAGTGCGCGAGGAAACGGCGCTTCAAAGTGCACATCGTTTAAAGCAATTTCCGGCGCACGCGCCAGCAGATCATCCATATCCAATGTCTCGGCAACTTCGACAAAGGCCAAGAGATCTTTGGGGGCGCCATCCACCAAATTAAGCATGTGTATGATGCCGTGTTCAAGGACACCGTAGCCGATACGTCCCTCGTGGCTGAAACTTGCGAATATCATGCGCATACCTCCTTGATTCTATTTTTTCAGTATAACTTATGAAAGCCTGTAGCTGCAAGAACAACTTCCCACGTCTGCTGCCTGTAATTTTAAGAATTTTGTTGTTTTTGTACAAGCCCTTTGCCTTAGAAATATGATATAATGACAGGAGAAAATATTTAAGGAGGATTCGTATGAGACACAAAAAGTTTTTGGCATTTCTTTCAGCGTGCCTGTTTCTGACCGTGCTGGCACCCTTGGCCGCATTTGCGAGTGATGAAGCGCCCTTTGAGGTCAACGTCTATTATTTTGACGATCGAGGCAAAGACGTGATCATCACTTTTGATGACGGCAAGAAACCCATCAGTGATGACGACACTTTTGATGTGAAGGTGGGCCGCACCTTTGATGACTCCTTCACGATTTACGACAACGAAAATATTGAAGACTCTAAACGTGAACTCATCATTGACCGAGACAGCTTAGACTATCCGGCTTTTGACACCAAACTTTTTATTACAGTGCATCGCCCCGGATATAGCGACTACACTTATGAAGAAAATTACAAAGAAGATTTGGACGAATACGATTCTTACAATGATGACCGCGATGACCGTGACGGCCCGAACAGCCACTACTACGGTCCGCGCGACCTGGAATTTATTCCCACCACACTCTATGCCGGTCGAGATGATCAGAAAGTGAGCGTGCGGTACGGGCGCGGTTATGTAGCCGGCAGCGCCGATTGCATTCGTCTGGTGCCCTTCGATAAAGACGGGTATGTCATCTCAGGCAAATCCACCATTCGCCTTTACCTCCGCGGTGATTCCTACGCAACGGATGAACGCCGCGTCATCGACTTCACCAGATTGGATGTTCCGGCCAATGCCGATTACTATCGCATAGAATATTTCTCCGAGAGCAACAAAAAAGGTTATTATATAGACCGTTTGCAAGTGGTTAACAAAGATGACCGCTATCAGCGTCTGGAATTGGACTATGGCACCGACACCATTAAACTTGGCCAACGATTGGTGCCCACCCTCTATGCAATAGATAAAGACGGCAGCCGCAAAGACGTATCTGATAAAGCCCGCTACGTATTCAGCGGCGATTTAAACGCCTTAACGAATACCAATACCCACACCGGCGCCCTGACGGCGGATCGCAACACGCGCTACGAAGGCAATAAAGTAACGGTGCGCGCTGAATGGGCAGGTTTAACCGCGACGAAGACCCTCACTGTTACCGACAAAGGAATTGATGCGGCAAAGGTTGAGCTGTTGGATGTGGATTATGGCTCTAAGATTGCCAAAGAAGGCGGCATTTATCAGCCAAAAGTCTATGCTGTTGATAATGCGGGAAAACGGGTAGATATCACCCGCGAAGCCACGTTTATCTTTTCCGATGCTACCGATGCCTTAATCTCCAAAGGCAACGACACCGGTGTTTTTAAAGTAAAAGATGATGCCAGAGCTTATTATGGTAAAAAACTGGGTGTCACCGCTTATTGGAACGGAAAAAGCGGCAGTGCCGAATTTACCATCACCGGTCCTGAAGGCGTGGCGCCAAACGGTAATGTGACGGTTAAAATCGGTTCCAAAGAAATGGTGGCAAACGGACGTACCATCATTTTAGACACACCGCCTGTGGTTTCCGGCGACCGTACTTTCGTGCCCCTTCGTGC
>JAEZVS010000002.1 GCA_023443145.1 Bacillota bacterium
TGACTCATTATATCAGACAATATCTCAAAGCGCAAAGCACTGTAAGCGCTTTTTTTATTGAGTTTCTTTATACTTACGCCCTTACTTTTCTTGGGGCAGGCACACATAGCTGGTGCCCAGATTCAGAAATTCAATTTTACCTTCTTGAGCCAAATCATTAACAACCAAATCCACTTCGCGTTTTTTTACACCAAGGGCTTCAGCAATTTCTTTGTTTTTTGCTTTTGATTTGGTACCCAGGAATTCAAGAATTTTTGCCGACAATTCTTCTTTCGTATAATCAGCCACAAAGACATCTCCTTTCGACAGTGTTCTTTGGCTAATGCCGATTATTACATGGTTTCAACGGCGTTGGTGAACTTGAAGTTCGAGGTGCTGCGGAATGTTTTAACGGAGAAGGTGAAGTCGTCGATGTGTTTATCGGTGAATTCAAGGCCGGTGATTTCAAAGAATCTTTCCCAACCAATCCGTTCGATCCATTCACCATAGCGCTCGCCGGGGCGCGCATTTTCAACCCAAACTTCCACGAGCATCTTGATGGTGTTCACCAAGGTTGGCCAACGTGGGGGTTCATTGGGGATATAAGGCACAATCAGTTTAGAGAAAGATGGGCCTTTACGGGTGTTGGACACTTTACCGCCAACGAAGATGGCAATACCGTCATCATCCGGGTTTGCAATCGGCAGAGCCGGGCAAACCGAGAAGCAGTTGCCGCAGTACATGCATTTTTCTTCGTTAATGGTGACCGATTTCTTTCTCGGGTTCGGGCGAATAGCACCAACCGGGCAGCTTGCCACCAAGTTCGGAATTTCGCAGGAGTTGGCCACTTCTTCATCAATAACGCGAGGAATGGTTCTGTGAATACCTACGAAAGAAATGTCGGAGCAGTGAACCGCACCGCACATGTTCAAGCAGCAAGCCATGGAAATTTTAAGCTGAGCAGGAAGGTCATCACGTTTGAAGTAATCGTAAAGCTCATCCATAACCACTTTCACAGTACCGGACGCATCGGTGGCTGCGCTGTGGCAGTGCACCCAACCTTGGGTGTGAAGCATGTTTTTCAAAGCTTTGCCTGTGCCCCCAACAGGGAAACCGTAGGCTTCAACTTCTTCAATGATTTTGTCTACGTTGTCTTTGTTCGGAGTTAAGAATTCGATGGCGCTGCGGGTGGTGAAGCGGAATTTGCCGTCGCAGTATTTGTCGGCAAGTGCTGCAAACCAACGAAGAGATTCGATGGACAAAAGACGCGGGGAACCTACGCGAACAGTGTATACTTCGCCGGCAGGGCCCACATGACGATAGACACCAGGTTTAATATAGTCGTGGTAATCCCACTGGAAATAGTTGTCTTGGCAGACTTTCGGCATTTTATCCCAATAATGCGGGGGTCCGATGTCTGTTGCTGCATATTGACTCATCATTATTCTGCCACCTCCGATTCTTTATTGAAATCATCGCCATACCAGTAGATATACGGGTTTTCACGCGGATGAAGAACCATCTGGGGAACGGGTTTCATGCCGATGGATTTCAGCATGCTGTTCATGCCCAAGCGATAAATGAGCTCGCCAAGACGTTCACGGGTTTTGGCGTGTTCATCCCACCAGTCCCAAACACCTTCTACGAATTCTTTGAAGTTTTCGTAGTCGTTTTCTTTATCGAGCTTCATGAAAGGAACCACAACCCAGCCCAAGAAAGCGGATTGAACGATGGTTGCTTTACCACCAAGCATGATGGAGCAGCCTTTTTCTTTACCAACGTGCAGCGCTTTGGGCATGGCGTTGATGCAGTTCATGCAGCGAGTGCAGTTTGCATCGTCGATGGTCATTTCTTTGGAATCTTTATCAAATTTGATGCATTGGGTGGGGCAAGCTTTGACAACGGCGCCTTCAATGGGGAAGCCGGCGTCGGCATAAGCTTTAACTTCATCCTGGTTCACCTGAATTTCGTCGCGCCAGGTACCAATAACCGCAATGTCGGAGCGGGCGGTGGAAGATACGCAGTCGTTCGGGCAGCCGGAAATCTTGATTTTAGATTTATACGGCCACATCGGACGGTGCAATTCCATTTGATAAGTCTGAGTGATGTTGTAGCAGAAATCCAACGTATCAATGCAGGAATATTCGCAACGGCCCGGGCCCACGCAGCAGCAGGGGGTTCTCATGTTGGAACCGGAGCCGCCGAGATCCCAACCGGCTTCAGACAGATCGTTAAAGCAGGGTTGAAGATGTTCGGTGGTGGTGCCCAAGAACACTGCGTCACCGGTGGTACCGTGCATGTTGGTCAGACCGGAACCGTGCTTTTCCCAGATGTCGCACAGGGTGCGAATGTCATCGGATGTGTAGAAAAAGCCGGAGGGCTGATTGATACGCATGGTGTGGAATTCTTTAACTGCTGGATATTTTTCGGGTTCTAAGGTATAACGGCCAACAACACCGCCGCCGTAACCGCGAACGCCGACGATACCGCCGTGTTTCCAGAGCGGCACCTTCCGTTCATAGGATTCTTCCAAGAGATCGAGCAACTCGTTGGACATTTCGTTGCCCTTTTGAGCGCTCTTTTCGATTTCAGTAATGAAGGAAGGCCATTTGCCTTTTTGAAGTTCCTCCATCATTGGTCTTGCTTTGGTTGACAAATCCATACACCTCCATGTAATTGGTTAACGATTTCTCGTTGAACAAACACCGTAAGCATGCGTCGCAGACAGTGTCATGTGTCTGTTGATAAATCAACAGCGGCGTCCTCCATCAATAGCGCAATGAAAGAATTTAGGGCAACTCGCCTTCCTCTCAATGGCTCATCCATGGCTCTGACAATACCTCAATAACATTTCATCTACTAATGACAGTTTCCCACACTTGTTAATTTTTTGCAACCAATTGACAGGGCTTTGCTAAACATTTATTTTATAAAACCCATTATCATTGCTTATGGATAGCGAATTCTTCCGCCAGTGTGACAAAGCGTTTCGCCCATACGTCGCTGGTGTTGGCGTGAAAATGATGATAGCTGGCCAATGTACGGCCTTTCACCATTCCGTCCCAAGTGTGGCCATCCGTCTCAATAATGCCTTTGCCTCGCCGGGTGGCAAAGGCAAACGCCGGATGCGCCGAGAGGTCCGTCTTCGGAGCAAAGCGCACCGCCGAATGATGAAACTCATGCCCTTTCACCACCATCCCTTCCGGGAAGAAGGGATTTGCCGCCGTGGCTTCCTGTATGGCGTATCCGTGACCCTGCGGACGTTTTTCCATGGTCACCTCACAGGGAAACACGCCCGCCATGGTGTGGCGCGTGCCGTCTAAGGCGACAATAGCCTCGGAAAGATACATAAGACCGCCGCATTCGGCATAGATGGGCATCCCATTTTCCGATGCCCGACGCACGCCTTTAAGAAGGGCCTGATTGGCCGACAATTCTTCTGCCAGCACTTCCGGAAATCCGCCTCCGATATAAAGGCCGTCCAAATGAGGTGGCAATGGATCTTTTGTGGCATCAATAAAGGTAAGCACACCCCCTTGAGCCTCAAGGGCTTCCAGATTTTCCGGATAATAGAAACTGAATGCCCGATCTCGAAACACACCGATGACCGGCCGCGGCGTGCGTACCGCCACCGGCGTCTCACCCAGGGGGTCTTCCAGAGGCGGCGCCGATTGGGCAATTTCTAAGATGCGATCCAAGTCTACATGGGCAGCCACCAATTCGCCCAGTCGATCGATGCGCGCCAGAAGCGCTTCTTGCTCGGTGGCGGGAATAAGGCCCAAATGACGATCCGGTATTTCGATATCTTTCACCTTGGGCAAGGCGCCTAAAATGGGCACATCACAATAGCGCTCAATAGATTGGGTCATGATGTTTAAATGACGCGGACGTGCCACCTGGTTTAAGACCACTCCTCGAATTTGGATGCGCGGGTCAAAATGCACCACACCGTTGATCAGAGCCGCCACGCTGCGGGTGATGCGTTGACCGCTCACCACCAAAACAACAGGCATTTCCAGAAGATGGGCCAACTCTGCCGATGAATTGGAGCCTTCCACATCCAATCCGTCAAAAATACCCATGGCCCCTTCAATCACAGCCAGATCAGCCTGCTTTGCGCTCTGACACAGCGCATGGCGGATGTGTGCCTCATCCATCATCACAGCATCCAGATTGCGCGAGGCCACACCGCTGGCCTCAGTCGCCCAGGACGGATCAATATAATCGGGACCTTTTTTAAAAGGCTGCACCGCCAATCCGCGCCGGCGCAGTGCTTTTAAAAGGCCGATTGTAAAAGTTGTTTTGCCGCTGCGGCCTTGAATGGCCGCCACCATCAGTCGTGGAATCTCGTAATGTATCATGATGGTCTCAGCTCATCCAACCACGAGATTCACAAGTTTTTTAGGCACCACAATTTCTTTTCGAACGGTTTTCCCCTCCAAATAAACAGCAACATGAGGCAGCGCTTTGACTTGAGCCAAAACCTCCTCTTGAGACGCATCGGCGGCAATCGTCAAATGTCCGCGCACTTTCCCATTGACCTGCACCACCAATTCCACTTCATCGGTTTGCAGGGCCGTTTCGTCCACAACCGGCCACTGTTCAAGGTGTACACTGCCGGTATGGCCCAAACTTTCCCACAATTCTTCCGCCACGTGGGGAATAAACGGCGCTAAGAGAAGAGCCAATGCTTCCATGGCTTCGTCCACTGCCGGACTGGCCACACCGCCGCTTTTGTCGCGCTCTTGATAAAGACCGTTCACCAGCTCCATAATCGCTGCAATGGCCGTATTAAAGTTGAAGCGGTTGGCCACATCATCGCTGACGCGGCGGATGGTGGTGTGCACAAGATGGCGCAGCGCTTTGTTGCGTGCATCATCCCCGGCACCTTTGGCATCGTTGGCATAGGCGTGATAGAGGCGCCACACACGGCCAATAAAGCGATAGCAGCCTTCTACGGCGCGGTCGTTCCACTCCAAATCCCGTTCGGGAGGGGCTGCAAAGAGAATGAAAAGGCGGGCTGTATCGGCGCCGTAGGTTTGCATAATCTCCTCCGGGCTCACAATATTGCCTTTGCTCTTACTCATCTTGGCCCCATCTTTTAAGACCATGCCTTGGGTGAGCAGGTTTTGGAATGGTTCTTCCGCTTCCACCAAACCCATATCATACAATACTTTCGTGAAAAATCGTGCATAAAGAAGATGCAAAATGGCGTGTTCAACCCCGCCGATGTATTGATCCACGTTCATCCAGTGATTGGCCTTTTCAGAATCAAAGGCTGCTGCCTCGTTTCGAGCATCGGTGTAGCGCAGGAAATACCAGCTGGAGCAAACGAAGGTATCCATGGTGTCGGTTTCACGGCGCGCCGGTGCACCGCATTGGGGACAAGTGGTGTGCACAAAATCGGGGGCATCGTTTAAAGGAGATTCTCCGGTGGGCTTGAAGTCCACATCATCCGGCAAGCGCACCGGCAAACTGTCTTCTGCTACAGGCACCACGCCACAATGGTCACAGTAGACCATGGGAATGGGCGCGCCCCAAAAGCGCTGACGGGAAATCAGCCAATCGCGCAAACGAAAGTTTACTGTTTTATGCCCACAGCCTTTTTCTTCCAGCCAGGCCACGATTTTTTGAGCCGCCTCAATATTGGCTAAACCGTTGTATTCGCCGGAATTAAGCATGATACCGGGCTCTGTCCAAGCATCGTCCATTTCATCGGGGTTCATATCTTGGCCGTCAGGACTCACCACCATGCGAATGGGCAGCTTGTATTTTTTGGCAAACTGAAAGTCGCGGCTATCGCCGGAAGGCACGCCCATCACCGCTCCTGTGCCGTAATCGTATATCACATAATTCGCCACCCAGATGGGCACCTGTTCTCCATTAACGGGGTTGGTGGCATAGGCGCCGGTAAACACGCCCTCTTTTTCTTTGCTGTCGTCGGTGCGTTCAATATCGCTCATGTGGCTCACCCGATGGGCAAATGCTCGCACTGCCTCGGCTTCATCTTTACCGGCAATGAGTTTTTCCACCAGGGGATGTTCCGGCGCAAACACCATGTATGATACGCCGAAAAGCGTGTCCGGACGAGTGGTGAAAACCTCAATATCGTCACCGGTTTCCAGACGGAAAGTGATCATGGCCCCTTCCGAACGGCCAATCCAATTTTCCTGCATAGTGCGCACTTTTTGAGGCCACCCCGAAAGCATATCCAAATCTTTCAGCAGGCGATCGGCATAATCGGTGATCTTAAAATACCACTGTTCCAACGCCTTTTTATCGACAGCGGCGCCGCAGCGTTCGCATTCGCCATCTACCACCTGTTCGTTGGCCAGCACCGTCTGACAAGACGGACACCAGTTGACGCGTCCGGCTTTGCGATAAACCAATCCTTTTTTGTAAAACTGCAGGAAAAGCCATTGCGTCCATTTGTAATAGTCGGGCATGCAGGTGGTCACTTCCCGATCCCAGTCAAAAGAAAGCCCCAGGCGTTTAAACTGCGCTTTCATGTTGGCGATGTTTTCCCGCGTCCATTTGGCCGGATGCACTCCGTTTTTAATAGCGGCATTTTCGGCAGGCAGGCCAAACGCATCCCAGCCCATCGGGTGCAGCACTTTAAAACCATTCATTGTTTTAAAGCGCGCAATCACATCTCCAATGGAATAGTTGCGCACATGGCCCATGTGAAGATTTCCGGACGGATAGGGAAACATCTCCAGACAATAATATGTTGGTCCACCTTGGTCATCCACCTTATAGATGTTGCTTTGTTCCCAGGCTTCTTGCCATTTTTTCTCTATTTCTTTAAATTCGTAGCGTTCGTTCACGATTGAACCCCCCTCGTTTTTCACATC
>JAEZVS010000082.1 GCA_023443145.1 Bacillota bacterium
AAGGATACCCGCACGCCGTTGATATTTTTTTGCACGACAGTCATTCAAGGTTTCAATTGAAATTGATGGGTGTGCTCTTTTACAAAATTCAAGAATGCCTCACCGGCCGGCGACACCACCCGGCGCGCATCCCACATAAGGTGAACATCAAAACAGGCAATGCTGTCTTTTAATAAAATAATTTTTAATTGTTCTTGACAGACCGCCCATTTTTCAGGTTCTGCAATTTGCGACAAATGGGTCACGACACTGCCGTAATTCATTTCCAACACTTGCGCATTCAAATCGGGTCCGCCCTCGAAGACGATGTTCGGTATGCAGCCGGTGGCTTGGCTTAAAATATCGATTGGCCGCAGAATGTCTTCGGTTTTCGGCGCGCAGATGAAAGGTTCACCGCAGAAACTGCTGAAATCTTGGCGGGCAGTATCCGAAAAACCGCTGTTTTTTGGCGCAAGCACAATGTATTCATCCTTACCCAACACAAGGTTCTTTACCGTTTCCGGTAATTGACGCGCATCCGTGATGGCAAAGTCAATGCTTCCATTTTCAAGCTGTCTTTCCAGTGCGGCGCAAGAAGAAACTGTGTGCCGCACCATCATATTGGGATGACATTTGATAAAACTGGGCAACCAATTTGTCACATAGATGGCTTCCACGGAACCGATGGTGACAGTAGACGTTTCCTGCATTAAAGCGGATTCAATTTCGGCCTGAAGATTATCTAGCTCTCTAAAAATATTTTGGGCGCGCGCAAGGACCATACGGCCATAATGATTTAAAATAATTTTGCGTCCTTGACGATCAAACAGTTGCGTGCCAAGCTCTTTTTCCATACGCGAAAGGCTTTTACTTAAAGATGGTTGGGCCACGTGCAACCGATTGGCGGCTTTGGTGATGTTCTCACATTCTGCAATGGTGACAAAATAATACAGCTGTAATAGATCCATAAAAACAATATCCTCCCTGTGAACCATAACAGTAAAGTTATGCATGTACAAATGCAAACTATAGATTTGAGGCATGACGTTATATATGTTTATGTATTAGACGGCTTCAGCGGCGCCAAGTAAAATATAAGTAATGGCAGTGATTATCTTTATTTAGATATGATGCGTACGCAGCCATAAAAAATCATTGTTGAAGGCCATTATATCTTTATTGTAATCAATAGAAGAAAAGAAAGGAAGTGTCCATGATGTCTGAAGCAACAAAACAACCCTTCACAGAGGTGGATGAACCACTGGTAAAACTGCCGAAAGGAAAGCGCCTGTTCTTTATGGCCATCCTTTATTTAATGTTCTTATTCGATTTTGTCATCCGTTACGGTGTGAACGCCATTTTACCTTTAATCCAAAAAGATTTGGGTTTTACCAACACCCAGTTGGGCATGTTGAGCAGCGCCATCTTCTTAGGCATGGCCATCTTTGTCATGCCCATTTCTTTTATCGGTGAGAATAAATCCCAACGCCGCGCCATTAGCTTTTGCGGCATTTTATGGAGCGGCGCCACTGTTTTCTGTGGAATGGCCGGAGGCGTTGTGAACCTGTTTATCAACCGTTTGTTGGTCGGCGCTGGAAATGCTGCCTATGCGCCTTTATCTACAGCGATGTTTACCAGCTGGTATAAGAAATCGTCCTGGGGAAAGGCGCTCGGTCTTTATAACACAGCGATGGTTGTCGGCGGCGCGATGGGGATGATCGTTTTTGCAGCCTTGGGCGAAACGTACGGCTGGCGTGCTTCTTTCTACATCATTGGGGGTATTAGTTTCGTTGTTTCCCTCCTTTCTTTATTCTTGCCCAACAACAAGAAGCTGATGGCGGAACAGGGAACCGAAGAGGGATACAAAGATGCGCAGGGCATTGCCCAAATGAAGCTCAATGCAAAAGATACGATTAAGCTGGTGATTGGCAACCGAGCGCTGTTGACCATGTGTCTGGCTGCCGGTCTGGCAACCTTTACGATCAACATCGGCTCTACATTTATTTCCGTGTATTATGTTAAGATGATGGGCATCAGTGTCACCGCCGCAGCAGGCATTACCGCTTTGGCAACGCCGCTCGCCTTAATTGCCACGCCAATCGGCGGTGCCGTTTTAGACAAATGGTATATAAAAGACCACCGAGCGCGTATGTGGATGCCCCTGCTGACAACCCTCATTTGCGGCAGTGCATGCGCCCTTGGTTATGGACTGGTCAGTGTGCCGCTGATTCTTATCGGCAATGCCATTTACACCGCCGGCACCACTTGTTTCCATTCGGCCAGCCATGAACTGGTGCCCGCATGGTATAAATCTATTTCCTATGGCACCTACGTGCTTTTCGTGCAGCTCCTTGGTGCTTGCGGCCCAACCGCAGGCGGTATTCTCATCGATGCATTGGGCATCCAGAAAGCTTTGGTTATTGTACAAGCCATGATGGTTGTCACTTGTGTTCTGCTTTTCTTTGCCGGTAAAATCTACCTCACATATTACAATAAAGCACGCAAAGAGGAAGAAGAACGCGGCCTTGGGACAGCGGAAACAACAGTCTAAAGTTTGGCTTGAGGCTTATTTTTGATTGACGTTCATTTAGGAGGATATATTCATGTCTCAAACTTTATATGTAAACGGCACCATCATCACCGTTAATGATGCTCAGCCGAATGCTGAAGCGGTGCTGGTGGATGGTGAGCGTATCCTTGCGGTAGGCGACCAGTTCGCTTTAGAGGCACAGGCCGATGACAATGTCGTAAAAATAGACCTTGCCGGCAAAACCATGGTGCCGGGCTTTATCGATAGCCATAGCCATATGGCATTCGGTTATCTTTTTCCGCATTTTGACGCCCCGCCAACGGGGACCATTGACAGCATTGATGCCTTGGTGGACGCGGTGAAAGAGTATCTGGAAAAAAATCCGGTACAAGGCGACGCCTGGCTGGTGGGCATGGGTTATGACCACAATGTATTTCCCGATTTGAAACATCCAACCAGATACGATCTTGATCGTATTTCAACGGAAGTACCCCTTGTCATGCTGCATGCCAGCGGACATGTCGGTTGCTGCAACTCAAAAGTATTGGACCTGTGCGGGGTGACAAAAGATACACCCAATCCGGATGGCGGCATCTACCACAAAGATTCTGTTACAGGTGAACCCACAGGGTTGATGGAAGAAAGCGCCCTATCCACCGAGGTGCTGGGCAAAATGCCATTGCCCACTCCGGCGTCGATGGCGGCCGGCGTTATGCGTTCTGAAAAAGTCTACCTAAGCAATGGCATCACAACCGCCCAGGACGGCAGTTTCGACTTGCCCTCCCTGCCCCTGATCGCCAACTTACACAAAGGCGGTCAAATTAAAATCGATTTATATGTATATCCACGCATCGATCTACTTGGCGATATGGCGGATCAGGTTCCGGCCGTAAAGGATGCCGCTTATCAGGACGGGGTTAAAGTGGCGGGGGTCAAGCTTTTTCTGGATGGTTCTCCTCAGGCGAAAACCGCCTGGTTGTCGGAGCCCTATTATATTGTACCGGAAGGAGAAAGCGACGATTATTGTGCTTATCCTGTGCAGCCCGATGATGATGTGGTCTGCGATTATTTTAAACAGTGCCTGACAAAGGGCTGGCAAATTCTTGTGCATTGTAATGGAGACGCCGCCATTGAGCAGTTCATTGTTCAATATGCACGCGCGCAGAAAGAAACCGGCATCACCGACAAATTGCGTCCGGTGGTGGTCCATTGCCAAACCGTGCGTGAAGACCAGTTGGATCGCATGCAAGAGATCGGTATGATGCCGACTTTCTTCCACGACCATGTTTACCTTTGGGGCGATGTGCATTTGGATTCGGTCCTCGGACCAAAACGCGGACGGCGCATCAGTCCGCTGGCTTCTGCGCTAAAACGAGGTCTGCCTTTTACCATACATCAGGATACACCGGTTATTGATCCGAACATGATTCTAAGCCTTCATCATGCCGTAAACCGTAAAACACGCGCCGGCCGTGACATTGGACCGGAATTTGCGGTCAGTCCTTTGGATGCACTCCGGGCCATCACAAGTTTTGGTGCGTATCAGATTTTCGAAGAAGATCTAAAAGGTACCATTGAACCGGGTAAACTGGCTGATTTGGTGATCTTGGATAAAAACCCTTTGGCGGTTCCTAAAGAAACCATCAAAGACATTTGCGTATTGCAGACCATCAAACGCGGTGAAGTGGTCTATAGCGCCGAATAAATTACATTCGTATCGCGCATCTTTTCTTAACCGAATCTATCGCTTGCGGCCCTATTCCATTTTCCGTTTTGCTGCCGGCCACACCAGCGACGATGTCTATGGCGCCTCATTTACCGACTGTGAACGCAATTTATTTCGAACACTGGCTTAACCGCCGTTTTCAAACAAATATAAAAAAAGTTCCGCCGTCTTAAAAAAGACGGCGGAACTTTTTTATATTCACACGCGCATACGCCCTTTATCGATGATGGCGTTGATCTCCGGCATAAGTTCCTCAGAGATGACGGTCAGCATGTGCTCAAATTGTGCCAGCTCTTCTTCGTTGAAGCGGGCTTTGGCTCTCTCAATGACCAGATAAAGATATTCATTTCTCACATCATAATAGCGGTAAAATTTTTCGGTCACTTCCAGGCGCATTTCCCGCTTATCTTCTTGCGAGGGAACGCGGCAAATATAGCCCACCTTCTCTAAATTATTGGCTTTGTAGCTCACATTCGGTTGGGTGACATTTAAAAACTCAGCCACCTCTTTGATGGTGGGCTTGTTTAAGGCGTGCACCACCTCGGTAAAAAAAGTCTGGGATGCGGTGAGCGACGATTCACGCGTCGCAAATCCATTAAAAATATTGCGATAAAAGTTTAACTTTAATTTTTCATACACTTCGGCTATGGCTTTCTCCAACATGGTGAACACCTCCTCTTCGGCATGGCCGCGCCTTTTGCAGTCCGGTGCTTTCAGCATAACAGATTTATAGGCTTCTGTCGAGAATGCATTAGAATGCACCGCCACCTTCGGCCGCATTTTAAATACCGGTACAATCCATTGCCCCGACGATTGAAAAGGGATTCAGTGATAACTTAATTTATACAGGGACCATGCATTTGCTGTCGTATGCCTCTTTTATGCAGTCGATGGCTGTTCGCCCAAGGCAAAAGCAATCTCGGCCTTGCAAACCAAGGTATCGCCCACATAGGCTTCTCCTTCTGCAAAGCCCACGTTGAGGCGCTGCTTGGTGAGCCGGGTGGAAAGTGTGAGCATGTCTCCCGGGCTCACCGGTGCATAAAAGCGCGCATTTTGAATGCGCGTAAAATAAGCCAGACGTCCGCGATTCTCCGCTTGATAGAGTAAAGCGAAGGCCCCCACTTGTGCCAGCGCTTCTACGATGAGTACGCCGGGATAGATGGGCGCGCCCGGAAAATGTCCCTGAAAAACGGGATCGGTCATAGACACCGCACGCACACCGGCGGCGCCTACGCCTTCTTCCAACCGGGTGATGCGGTCCACCAACAGAAACGGCGGGCGGTGAGGGAGCACTTCCATAATCTGCTCCGCATTAAAACAATGGTCGGTCATTCCTTGATATCCTTTCAGAAAACGGTACGTGCGCCGTCTTTTAAAGCGCGGCTTCTCAAGCGTCGTCCTGTCCTGCGCGCAAACAGAGGGTGACGTTGTGGCCGCCAAAACCCAACGCATTGGACAGGGCCAGTTGCATGTCTTTCTCCACAGCCACATTGGGGGTGATGTTCAAGTCGCAGGCCGGATCGGGCACGCGATAATTGACAGTGGGCGGCACAAACGAATGGTGCATGGCCAAAAGGGTAATGACCGCCTCCAAAGCTCCGGCGGCGCCTAAAAGATGGCCCGTCATCGATTTGGTAGACGACACCGACACCGTATCGGCCAGAGACCCTAAGGCCTTGCGGATCACTTTGGTTTCGGTGGCGTCGTTTAACGGCGTGGAGGTGCCGTGGCAATTGATATAATCCACCTTTTCCGGTGCAGCACCTGCCATCTTAAGGGCCTGAGACATGGCAAGGGCAGCCCAGGTGCCTTCCGGTTCCGGCGCCGTAATGTGGCTGGCATCGCAAGTCATACCCCAGCCTGCCACTTCGCCCCAAATTTGGGCCCCACGGGCACGGGCATGTGCCTCACTTTCTAAAATGAGAATGGCGGCGCCCTCTCCCATGACAAAACCGTCACGTTCTCCGTCGAAGGGAATGGATGCGCGAGAGGGATCATCTTTTTCGCTCAGTGCCTTCATGGCCTGAAAACCGCCAATGCCCAAACGGTTGATGGAGGCTTCCGCGCCGCCGCAAAGCACCACATCCGCTTCACCGGATCGAATGAGGCGGGCGGCCTCTGCTATGGCCTGGTTTGAAGCTGCACAAGCCACCACGGGGCAGCTGGCGGAGCCGTGCAAACCCCACTCAATGGCAATATGCGACGCGCTCATATTGGCGATGGCCGCCGGAATGAAAAAGGGACTCAGCCGATCAAAGCCTTTTTCTGCACCTTTTATCGCTTCCGTTTCGATGGTATTCAAGCCGCCGATTCCCGACGATACGGATACGGCCACTCGAGACGAATCTACTGCCGACAAATCAAGGGCCGCATGGGCCACCGCCTGCCGTGCCGCCACCAGCGCCATCTGATTGACTCGATCGGTGCGGCGCAGCTCTTTGCTGCTGAAATGATCGCCGGGTACAAAATCTCGACATTCACAAGCCAAATGGGCACGAAAACCGGCGGCGTCAAAAAGCGAAATATCATCCACTGCCGCCTGTCCTGCACGCAAACGGGCCGTCACCTGAGCCAAATCCATGCCCAGAGGACTCATCACACCCAAACCCGTCACCATTGCTCGTTTCATCGGTTCATCCCTCCATCTACAGATACGCACTGGGCCGTCATATAGGATGCTTCATCCGAGGCCAGAAAAGCCACCAAATTGGCCACATCCTGCGGTTGACCGAAGCGGCGCAAGGGAATGTTGTTCAAATATTGCTCACGCACCCCTTCACCCAGCACGGCGGTCATCGGGCTTTCAATAAATCCCGGCGCCACAGCATTGACGCGAATGCCGCGGGCGGCCACTTCCATCGCCACACTTTTGGTCAAGGCAATGAGCCCCGCTTTCGAGGCGGCGTAATTGGCTTGACCGGCGTTGCCGCCCAGCCCTACAACGGATGCCATGTTGATGATGGCGCCGGATCGGGCCTTCAACATGGGGCGCAAAGCCGCCCGAATCAAGTAAAATGCGGCTGCCAAATTGGTTTGCAGCACTTTTTGAAAATCCTCGTCACTCATGCGCATCACCAAACCGTCGCGGGTAATGCCGGCGTTATTGACCAGCACATCCAGGCGACCGGTCCGGCCCAGTACGTCATCTATAACACGCCGGCAATCATCAGGCTCAGCCACGTCGGCTTGCACCGCCAGCAGCGGCGCATCGGGATGAGCAGCCAAAAGCGCTTCTTTGGCAGTTTCATTACGATAGGTAAAGGCCACCTGATAACCGTCTGCCAAAAAACGGGTCACCATTGCCCCACCGATGGCACCGGTGCCGCCGGTGATAAGCACTGTGCGTTCGCCATTGAGATCAGCCATGAATGTCCGCCTCCAATTGTCTTAAATCCTCCGGCGTCTGCAGAGTCCACACTCGGACTCCGGGCGCCAATTTGAGCAATAGTTTTTTCATCACCGGCTGCGGCGCCACTTCCACAAAATGTTGGATGCCTGCAGCCAGCATGGTGCGCAGACAATCGTCAAGACGCACCGGCACGCACATCTGGCGTACCATCAACTTATGAAAATCGTACGGTGTTTCCGTGGTGCCCGTTACGTTGTAACACACCGGTATCTTCGGCGCCTGAAAGGGAATGGGGGCCAACACTTTGGCCAAGTCTTCCGCAGCAGGCTGCATAAAAGGTGAATGAAAAGCGCCGCTTACCTTTAAAAAGATGCTGCGTACGCCTTTTGCTTTCAGCTCGGTACGCAATTCGTTCAGCGCCGCCTTGTTGCCGGCCAGAACGAGCTGATCGCGGGCATTGACGTTGGTGAGATACACATCCTCCAACGGGTCTATGATCTCACTTAAAGTCTCTTCATCAGATCCCATCACTGCCAGCATGCCCGTTTCAACAGCCGGAGACACCGCATCCATCAGCCGGCCTCGTTCAAAGGCGATGGTCACCGCATCATCTGCGGTGAGTACACCGGCAGCGTAAAGGGCGGCGTACTCGCCAATAGACAAACCGGTGACCATGGCAGGAAAAATACCTCGTTCAGCCAAAAGGCGAGTCAGCACCACTTCGTAAGCCACCAGTGTACTCTGAGTATGGCGCGTTTTTGCCAACGCCGCTTCATCAAAGACCGTGCCCATATTTTTCAGCCGCATGGCCTCAGGCAGACGGGCCAAATGATTTTCAAAAGCGACACCGAATTGGGCATCAGACAACCAGGGTGTCATCATACCTGACGCCTGACTGCCTTGACCACCGTATAAAAAGCCGATGTTCATACGTCCTCCATTAGTTCATCGATCACCGCATCCACACTGCGCACTCGGGTGATGCCCGCTACGGGATGGCCTGAAAAAACCAGGCCGCGCCGACCTTTGGCGCTTTCAGATAAAGACTTGGATATGCAGTAAGGCACTTTCTGCGGCTCACAGGTTTTCAAGCAGGCGATGCAGCGGCCGAAAAGGGCGTCGCCGTCTTTTAAAAAAGCGTTGCGCACCGCTCGGGCCGGAAAACCGGCCGGACTTTGAATAAGGGCCAAAT
>JAEZVS010000085.1 GCA_023443145.1 Bacillota bacterium
CCCCTCAGAAGATCACCATCACTCCGGAGCGTTTTCCTGCCAATGCCGGAGGGGCTTTTCTCAATTTGAGATACAACTCAAATCCCCAGGCGGTCACAGCGGTGCAGGTGGATAATTTGGCCAGCATGGTCAATGAAAAAGCGGTGCGCGTCACGGTGCAATCCAGCCAGAATGCGCTATTGTCGTACGACCTCATTTTCACAGATAATCAGGGCCGGGAAATTACGCGTCTGCCTTTTGAAGTGTTTGTGGGCCCCGGACGGGCTGAAAAAGGTCAGGTGCGCATGGAAATCGGCTTGAAAACCATTGATGTAGGCGGCACCTATAAGCACATTGATGCCGATCCTTTTATACAAAACGGACGGACCTTTGTGCCCTTGCGGGCTTTGGCCGAAGCCTTCGGCGCTAAAGTGGATTATGACGATTCAACCCGCACCATCACCATTGCAGAAGGCAATAAAACGGTGCGTATGGTGATCGGTCAAAAGGCCTACAGTGTGAACGGTGCTCCCAAAACCATGGATATTTCTCCTTATGTGTCCAATGGCGGCCGCACCATTTTGCCCGTGCGTTATGCGGCTGAAGCGTTGGGCTATCATGTCGACACCACCACCGACCACCAGGGTCTTACCCAGAGCATCATATTTACCAATAAATAGTGTTACCATAGCGATGTTGTCCACTTCGGTGGCGCATCGCTTTTTATGTGGTTTTATTGCCTAGCAAAGAGACAGGCACCGATAGGATTTTCAGGGATTTGGATTCAGCTGAATACTGTTGATTGGTGCCGGACGGCGATATGCGGCCAGATTATAGAAAAGACCTTTTCTTTCGAAACGATTTTCGAAAAAAGGTTTCTTTGGTGCACGGTCATCAACAAGATGCAGGAACAGAGCAAAAGAATGAACAACAACCATAAGATAGGTGAGCAGACCTTTATTTTCACAGATGACACCATATGGAAAATAATGGGTGCCAAATGGTATCAGAGATGTGTTGCCCGTTCACGGATAAATGCGCAGCAAATACTGTTTGGTCGATTTTTAGCATAGATTGATTTTGGATAGGAGACATATATGGCAGAAAAAAGAAAAATTTTAAAACACGATGGCTTGTCGCTTCGCATCTTTTTGGCCATTCTTATTACGATTGGCGGCTTCTTTTCCCTGGCACTGGGCGACCATCTTTTTATGAGCCGGGGAGATACCCTAACCAATAAAATATGGACCTATGTGGTTCCTTTTCTGTATCTTTTTACGGTTTATTGGTTGGTCAGAAAGTTTCATTTTTTCAACGATTATTTTTTTGAAAAAACAAAGATTCCTTTACAGTTCATGAAAACCCTTGTTTTCGGTGTGTTTTTTATGCTGATTGCATTGGGCATTTCTTTTTTAGGAAATGTGGCGCCCTTTATGGATAAAAAACCGGTGGATAATTTTGCTTTTATTCTGATGCAGTTGATTGTATATTGCCTGTGTATCGGTTTTTTTGAAGAAGGTCTTTTTAGAGGGGTGATGCTTCGGATATTGTTTAAGGATGAGTCTAAAAAGTCTCTTTGGACCGGTTTTCTGGTTTCATCGGTCATGTTTGGAATGATTCACCTGGGCAATCTAACGGTTGGGGTACCAAAGCCTATCGCCACGGTTACACAAGTTATTTATGCCATGCTTTTGGGGATGACGTTGGCAGCCCTTTATTTAAGCTTCAAATCTTTTATAGGCATCGGGATATTGCATGCGCTGATAGACTTCATTTCGTATTATGGACTGCTTTACGGTCATAAGGCCGAGGCGGCGGCAGATCATATAGGAGATATTCGTTTGCTGGATGCAGGGGCGACCGTTGGCGTATTGGTGCCTTCTGCTATTTTAGGCACGCTTCTTTTGCTTTCTTTTTCCAAGAAACACTGTGTCTGCGGTTCTCACCAGCCATCGGCAGGCAAAAGTTTTTTATGATTGAGTGGGGCGCCATTATGGCAGACAAGATGGAAAGCGGCAGGGGGATGGCGAGATATTTTTTATAGACTCCAGGGCTGGATGTCAACACAAATGAGGCCTAAAGCAGATGACGGAAGTTGATTTGACGATATGACAAAACCCCGTTTTCCAATAATGGAAAGCGGGGTTTTGTGTGTCGGTATCAGTTTTTTTTGAGGAGGCGACAAATGCCTACGGAAGTTTTGAAGCGAGTTAAAGAAGGTCTTCTTCCGTTAGTAAGAAGAGTCCTTGCTTGAGTAGGGCTTCAGCGGTCATGCCGTCACCGGCTTTGAGGCGGCGGTTAAAGGCGCCACTATAAATTTTTCCTACGCCGCAAGAAGGGCTTTTCGCTTTGAGGATGGCTAAAGTGGCGCCGCTTTCGCGGGCCAGACGGCAAGTATAGTCGGCGCCGGCTTTGTAGGCGGCCGTGACGTCTTGACCGGCTTGCGTGCGCACGCGCCGGCCTTGCCTTTCGGCAGGGGGGCGGGGTGTCGCCAGTCCTCCCGCCACTTCGGGGCAGACCGGATGCAGGCGGAAGCGGTGTGCGAGCCGACAAACGGCTGCCATGGCCTTGGATTGGCCGTCGTAGCGGCAAGGTTCACCTAAAAGGCAGGCACTTACCAGGATGGGGGCATCTGCGGGCAAGTGATCCAGATGATGGCGTGCCGCGCGGCCGGTTTGTTCGGGATGGGGACGCCAATGCCTCTGAGCGGGCTTGACATAATCGGGATGAATGCGGCGCAGAGAAAAGACGAGCGGTCCATCGTCGGAAAGATCGGCGGTGTTCGTCAAAAAGGATTCTTCCAAACGGGCAATGGGCACAAATCGATCGTCTTCCACCAGAGAGCGCGCCCAGGCTGCGAGGGCGCCATCCTTTTCGTCAAGATAGAGCAAGTAGCCGTCGTCACCAAAGACAGGCGCCAGAGCATAGTCGGCCAAGAGTCCTCGTATTTGGGTACGAAATGGTTCGTGGGTGATGAGCAGCCGTCGATTGCTGCGGTCGGGAGATGTTTCCACCACCCCCACGGTGAGACCGTCTTCTGAAAACACAGGACGCGGTGCCATCATCACGTCCGCTCCTTTTTTATGTTGTCTACAAAGCGGATCATCTTCTCAGCCAGACGGGCGTGGCCTTCGGCAGTGAGATGCACGCCGTCATAAGGTTGGGTGGGACAGTCGTCGGTGGCGATTACAGCTGTACCTTTAGGTAGCCGATCAGGCAGCTCTCGGGCAAAGAGGGCGCAAGCACTTCCCAGCCAATCGGGGCCAAAG
>JAEZVS010000110.1 GCA_023443145.1 Bacillota bacterium
GGATACATGTAAAGCCTCCTGCCCTTCAATGGCCTTAAAGAACAAAACCCCGGGAATCTCATTGAAAGATTGCAGCATGTCGTCGTTAAAATCTTCGTCAAGTTCAATGACCATAGTCGCAGTGTGAGATTCACGAGTGACTTGCATGGTGGCGATGTTAATATTGTGGCGGTTGATAATGGCACTTACGGTGTAGACCATCCCGGGAAAATCCGGATATTTTAAAATAAGCGCTGGTAAATCACCACTAAAAGAAACTGCAGTTCCGTCGATGTCTGTAATTTCTATAGCAGCACCGCCAATGGAGGCGCCGGTAATGTAAAAATCAGGCGCATCTGGGCGATGAAACCGAAACCGAATGCTGTTGGGATGGACATTGCCCAAATCAACCGGTTCAAAATGGAGCCTTATACCGGCATTTTCAGCATCATCAAGCGCATGGACCAGGCGTTCATCATCGGGATAATAACCTAATATACCGCCTGCCAATGCGCGATCTGTGCCATGCCCCTGGTAGGTGTGCTGAAAACTGCCGTGAAGTTGAAAAGTGACTTCACTGATGGGAAAATTAACTATTTTTCGTGCGTTGAGCGCCAGGCGGCAAGCACCTGCAGTGTGTGAACTGGAAGGGCCAATCATTACAGGACCTAATATGTCGAATATACTGTATGATTTATTCGCCATGGGAACACCTCCTAATGCTTATATTGTAATGAAATGAACGTAATTAATCAATGTATTGCTGTCAATTTATAGATGAAGGTGCATTATCTTTTCTTGTGCACCTTGCCTGTTGTGTCGGATTATGATATAATTACTTTTGCTGTGATCCGAATGGTCCGATGATGGGAGAACCCATTATGAACGTTCAATAGATGACAGAGAAAGGAGACCAATAATGGACATTTTAAGAAAAATTGAGCAGGATCAAATGAAGACCGATGTACCGGACTTTCGCCCTGGGGATACGGTACGCGTACAAGTCAAAGTAGTGGAAGGAAACCGCGAACGTTTGCAAGCCTTTGAAGGGGTTGTTATCAAACGTGTTGGCGGCGGTTTGACTGAGACCTTCACTGTGCGTCGTACAGCTTACGGTGTTACTGTTGAGCGTATTTTCCCGATTCACTCTCCTCGCGTGGCAGAAATCAAGTTGATCCGTCAAGGCCGTGTGCGTCGTGCGAAACTTTACTATATGCGTAATCGCTTCGGTAAAGCTGCACGTATCAAAGAAATTCATCGCTAAAAAAATAAAAATAATGGATCTCGAAAGAGGTCCATTATTTTTTGTTGTGGACACAAGGTATCATTCGATAGATTATTCCGGGAATGAACGAGTGGGCAACGATGATTTGCGCGTGTCCTGCAATCGCGTTGGTCAAATTTTTAAAAATTAGTTGAAACCCGGTATTTGTTGAAGCTTTATCTGTGACATGAGAAGGGTTTTATTGTGGTTTTAAATATTTTTACGATTGAAAATATCCGTTTGAGGATGGCCTATGTCCTCAACGGATATTTTTTGTGTTGTGTGCAAAGTTTTTTAGCTGTTAAAAGACGCTTATGCATCTCATAGATGGCAATTTGCGGTTAGAGCGTGTATTCTACTTTTTTAATCATAGGATTTTAATAGCGGCTGTCACTGTAACGAAGATATGGTATAATACGATTATGACAAAGAAGAGGGTGAATAAATGTCCAATCAAAAAGATGAGCAAAATGACTTGCATACTGTCAAAGGTCCGGATTTGACAGATGAAACGCATATGAGAAAAGAACCGGACAAACAAAAGCATGGATTCTTTAGAGATTTTATTGTTCCCATTGTATGTGCACTGCTTATTGTGCTGTTGGTACGCCATTTTATAGTCGGTATGTACTATATTCCCTCCGGATCCATGATTCCGACTCTAAACATTAATAACCAAGTGGTGGTGACCAAATTTACATATCGGTTTGAAGAGCCGAAACGAGGCGATATTGTGGTCTTTAAATATCCGGTCAATGAAAAAGAAGGACTACATGAAGAAGATTATGTGAAACGCTTGATTGGTAAGCCTGGAGAAACGCTGGAGATCAAAAACAATCAAGTCTATATTAATGGTGAACCTATTCAAGAACCATATGTGGCATCGGACACCAATATGCCCGACTTTGGCCCTGTTACCATCCCGGATCATCAGTACTTTATGATGGGAGATAATCGCAACCATTCAAATGACAGTCGTTATTGGGGCTATGTGGATCGCAAATATTTCATTGGCAAAGCACAACTCATTTACTGGCCCATCAGTGATTGGCGGGTGTTGTCATGAGTGTGCAATGGTTCCCAGGACATATGGCGAAAACCCGTCGACTCATTGAGCAAGAACTGTCGATGATTGACGTGGTGGTGGAAATTTTAGATGCGCGCATACCTGAATCCAGCCGCAATCCTCTTTTAGATGAGATTGTGGGAAAAAAACGGCCACGTTTATTGGTATTAAATAAAGAAGACCTCGCTGATCCACGCATCACGAAAGCGTATATTGACCGCTATCGTCAACAGGGTTACGAGGCGGTGGCATTAAGCAGTCAGTGGAGCCATAAAAAGGTGCATAGCATTTTACAGGCGGCCATATTAAAGCAGGGGCAGCAAAAACGCGAGAAGTTTTTAAAAAAAGGTGCTCAACGCGTCACCATTCGTGCGCTTATCATCGGTATTCCCAATGTGGGAAAATCAAGCATCATCAACAAACTTTCCGGCCGCGCCTCAACGAAAACAGGCAACAAGCCGGGTGTAACAAGAGGAAAGCAGTGGATCAAACTTTCAGATGAAGTGGAGCTTTTAGATACGCCGGGTATTCTCTGGCCTAAAATTGACGATGAGGCCATGGGCTATAAGTTGGCGCTGACTGGTGCGGTGTCGGATGAGGTGTTTTCTCAAGAAGAAGCGGCGTTTCGTTTGGTGACATTTATGTCTGAAAGATATCCTCATGCCATAAGCGAGCGCTATGGCGTCGCGGCTACGGATGACACGCCGTATGCACTTCTGGAAGAGATTGGTAGAAAAAGAGGTGCGTTGGTGCATGGAGGTCAAGTGGATATGCTAAAAGTTTCTACATTGATTATTAAAGATTATCGATCCGGCAAATTGACACGCATGACCTTAGAATGAACCGAGTTCTTTTTACTCTAGGAGGTAAATAATGGTAAAAAGTGTGCATGATGTGCTGATGGAGAAAAATATTGGTGAAAGCGTCACCTTAAAGGGATGGGTTCGTAATAATCGGCAATCGAAAGAGGTTGGCTTTATTGATTTGAATGATGGATCCGATTTTAGAAGCATTCAGATTGTCTACGTAAGTGACCACTTTGATATATCTGATATTGGTCACATTGGCGTGGGCAGCTCCATCATTTGCAGCGGTACGGTTGTAGAAAATGTCAAGAGTGCACAAAAGGTGGAAATTCAAGCGACATCTATCGAGGCAGTGAATGTGGCGCCTGAAGACTATCCGCTGCAAAACAAGCGCCACAGCTTCGAGTTTTTACGTACTCTGTCTGATCTACGTGGACGCACCAATACATTTTCAGCAGTGTTTCGTTTGCGCTCCAATATGAGTTATGCGGTGCATCGTTTTTTTCATGATCGGGCATTTGTGCAGCTGCATGCACCGCTCATTACGGCCAGTGACGCAGAAGGTGCCGGTGAAATGTTTTCAGTCACCGCTTTTAATCTGGCCGATGTGCCGCGCACCGATGAAGGCAAAGTCGATTACAATCAGGATTTCTTTTCCAAAGCAGCGCATCTTTCTGTGAGTGCGCAACTGAATGCGGAAGCCTATGCTCATGCGTTTAAAAAAGTGTATAGTTTCGGTCCGACCTTTCGTGCAGAAGAGTCCAACACCACGCGCCATGCGGCAGAATTTTGGATGATTGAGCCGGAAATTGCCTTTGCTACTTTGAAGGAAAACATAGCTCTTGCGGAAGAATTTATTCGGCAAATGATTCATGACGCACTTACGGAAAATCATGAAGAAATGGCTTTTTTTGATGCGCGGATTGAGAAAGGGCTCATCGCTCGATTGGAAGCACTGCAGGCAGCGCCATTTTTAACGATGACGTATACGGAAGCGGTGGATGAGCTTTTAAAAGCCAAGCAAGATTTTAACTATCCGGTGCGTTGGGGCATTGATCTCCAAACAGAACATGAGCGTTTTTTATGTGATGAAATTGTAAAAGGACCGGTTTTTGTGACCGATTATCCTAAAGATATCAAAGCCTTCTACATGCGCTTAAACGACGATGAACAAACAGTGGGAGCGGTGGATCTGCTGGTTCCCGGTATTGGCGAAATTATAGGCGGCAGTGAGCGTGAAGATCGACTGGATGTGCTTCATCGCCGTATGGATGAAATGGGCATGAATAAGAAAGATTATGAGTGGTATTTAAACCTTCGACGTTATGGCGGCACCCGACATGCCGGTTTTGGCGTCGGATTTGAGCGTTTGCTTATGTATTTGTCCGGTATGAAAAATATTCGCGATGTGATCGCTTTTCCTCGGGTTCCCGGGCAAATCGGCTTTTAATTCCTGTTATTAAAAGCGGGCCGGAGTTCATTATTAACGAACACGCTCAAATAATAAATTGTTTTTGAAAGGACGGATATCATGGCTAAAGAAGCGACATTTGATATTGTTTCGCAAGTGAATTTACAGGAAGTAGATAATGCCTTAAATCAGGCCAAAAAAGAAATCGAAAACCGTTATGACTTTAAAGGTGTTAAAACGGCAATAGAGCGCAGCAACGATGTCATTTCACTTGTGACTGATGACGATATGCATATGAAGAACATTATTGATGTTTTACAATCAAAATTGATTCGCCGAGATGTGCCCATTAAAAATTTGGAATATGGAAAGGTTACGCCTTCAGGTGGTCAAGTCAAGCAGGATGTAACAGTCAAGCAAGGCATTGACAAAGATTTGGGCAAAAAAATCTGTAAAGACATTCGTGATACGAAGCTTAAAGTACAAACACAAATTATGGATGATAAAATTCGTGTCAGTGCAAAAAAAATTGATGATTTGCAGGCTGTGATTGCTTTCTTAAAAGACAAAGACTACGGCATTGCACTGCAATATGATAATTATAGATCGTAATGCTTTTTATTTTCGCTCATGATTTTCATGAGCGATTTTTTATGTTATTTGATCAAAAATTAACTTGAAAAACGGAGCAATATGAGTCATAATAAAAATATATTGCGGTCTATCTAGAGGAGGGAACATCATTCAGCTAAATGAACGCCAAGCCCGTATTCTTGAGATTGTCAAAGAGCAAAGTCCCATTACAGGCGATGACATTGCCGGGCAAATGGGCGTCACAAGAGCAGGGCTAAGAAGTGATCTCACTTTTTTAAGTCAGCTGGGCCTTTTAGAAGCTCGGCCGCGTGTTGGGTATTGCTATAATGAAAAGCGGCACGGCTATGATATTTATATGAAGATGATTGAACTGACAGTCAGAGACTATCAAAGTGTGCCGGTGGTACTCAACGAAAGCGCATCTGCCTATGATGCGTTGGTCTCACTTTTCATGAATAATATAGGAACCATTTTTATTGTACGTGACGACGCAGTATTGGAAGGGGTGTTGTCCAGAAAAGACCTGCTTAAGTTGGCAATTGGCGCCACCGATATGCATTTGGTGCCTGTGGGTGTGGTGATGACGCGTATGCCAAATATCATTATGACCACACAAGATGAAAGCATTTGGATGGCGGCACGCAAGCTCATTGTTCATGAAATAGACGGCTTGCCGGTGGTTCGGAAAAATAGTCGCAATGAATATGAAATTGTGGGGCGCTTCACCAAGACAAATGTTGCACGTGCTTTTGTGGATATTGGTTATGGTCATCGGGGAGAAGAAAATAATGAATGATATACAAAAAGTAACCATTTATATTTTATCAGACTCTCTAGGTGAAACAGCCCAATATGTTGCGAGAGCAGCGGCGAACCAATATCCAGGCTTTGAATTCTCGTATAAACAGATTCCTTTTGTTGAAGATGTCAATTATTTATCCGAGGTGTTGGATAAGATCGATTCGTCTAATAGTATTTTGATGTTCACTTTAGTGGTGGAACAGTTAAACGACTACGTACGCGATTATTGCGAAATGAAAGAAATACCATTTGTAGATATTCTACAAGCGCCTTTCAGCGTCATTTCAAATTTTACCGGTGTAGAACCGACGGGTAGTCCCGGCATTGTGCAGCGCATGGATGAAATGTATTTTAAGAAAATTGAATCCATTGAATTTGCCATTAAATATGATGATGGAAAAGATACATCGGGTCTTCAATATGCGGATTTGGTTCTTTTAGGCGTATCCCGAACTTCTAAGACGCCGCTTTCTATGTATTTGGCTTATCGTGGTGTGAAAGTGGCCAATGTTCCACTGGTGCCTCAGGTCAAATTAAGTGATGAAATCTATAATATTCCTCGCGAAAAGGTGATTGGCCTTACCATCCGTCCGGATATTCTGGGAACAATCCGCCAAGAACGATTGCGCAGTCTTGGCGTGGTGGGCAACACCAAATATACCGATATGGCGCGCATATTAGACGAATTGGACTATGCAGAAAAGATAATGAAACGTATCGGCTGCCACATCATTGATGTCAGTCACAAAGCAGTAGAAGAAACAGCAAACATTATTTTACAATTATATTATAGCAGAGGAGATAATATCATTGAGTAAAAAATATGTGTATCTTTTTACAGAAGGCCACAAAGACATGCGCGATCTTCTGGGTGGTAAAGGTGCAAACTTGGCCGAGATGACCAAAATTGGCTTGCCTGTTCCCCAGGGATTGACCATTTCAACGGAAGCTTGCAACGATTATTTTAAGCAGGGAAATCAACTGCCGGAAGGTCTTTTGGATGAAGTGTGGAAAAACCTGGCTGTTCTGGAAGAAAAAACCGGTAAAACCTTCGGTGATTCTGCCAATCCCCTGCTGGTATCTGTGCGTTCCGGTGCAGCTGTTTCCATGCCGGGTATGATGGATACGGTACTCAATCTGGGGTTAAATGATGAAA
>JAEZVS010000044.1 GCA_023443145.1 Bacillota bacterium
GCGTTGGGTCAGCTCCAGACTGAATTCCAGAAAATAAAGACGGGCGGCAATAAATTCCCAACGCGCGGCTTCTTTGGTGGTCAGTTCCACCGCCGCCTTAATCAGAATAGCAATGCGATCTCCCAGCCTCATCCCCTCTTTATAGAAAGAACGAAACTTCATCTCCAAATAATCCAACGCATAGCAGGCTTCGCCAAAATCGCGCTGAATAAGTTTAAGCTCTGCATCCAACTGAGGAATTTCCTGGAAGAAAGCCGCTATGCGTCCACGTACACGACGTTTGCGCTTGCGGTCTTCGCGATAGAGAATAAAGCTTTTTACTTCTTTATAATGATTGCGTTCAATTAGGGTCATTTCCACCAAGTCTTGGATGTCTTCCACTTGGATTTGAGCGCCCAAATCGGCTTCTTTACGGAGTGAGGACTCAATATGATCCACCATCTCATTTAATTCATCAGGCGCCACCACGTTGTCCACACTGGCAAAAGCCAACTCAATAACGCGGGCGATTTTCTCGCGGGTATAGGCCTCTTCGGCGCCGGTGCGTTTAATGATCTTCAAACTTTCTACCTCCTTGGTATGATATGAACAGGTTAACTGAAAAAAGAAAGGCGCGCAAGCCCCCTATGGGCTCGAAGCGCCTTTCCACCGTATGATAAAATTATTTAATTTTTAACCCACAGACCCTTCATTTTGAAAATCCAATTCTTCTTTTACAAAGGTTCCCGCACGCAATTCCCGAAAGGCCTGATGCATCTGGCTTTGTGAATTCATAACAATGGGCCCCGCCCAAGCAATGTCTTCATTTAAAGGCCTTGAACACATATACATCACCTGTGCTGCCCCTTCGCTGGCATTGATCACCAATTCCGTGCCTTCTGAAAGCTTTACCGCCGTTTTTTCCGCCACCACTTCGCCGGCTACGGTGACGTCGCCAATAAAAGTAAAAACCATCACCGAATCATCTTCGGCCATAAACAAGGTGAGCGAGGCGCCCTCCTCTAAGTGGATGTCATAATAATCCAGGGGCAGGTGATCTCCAATAAAGCCCTTATGCTCACCATAATGACCCGACAACAAACGCAGATAACCACCGTCAAAAGAAATTTCAGGAATATCTTCTCGGTGCAAGCTGCGATAACTGGGCGCACTCATTTTTTCAGCGCCGGGAAGATTCAGCCACAGCTGTAAGCCCAAAAGCCGCTCCGCCGCCGGCAACTGTTCTTCATGCATCACGCCTGAACCCGCCGTCAACCATTGCATTTCGCCGTCGGAAATACGGTCTTCATTGCCCAGGGAATCTTTATGCACCATATTTCCTCGATAAATATAGATAATATTTTCTGTCCCCCGATGGGGATGCATAGGAAAGCCGGCGGTGTAGTCGTCGGGATTGGTGCTGTCAAAAGAATCCAATATCAGAATGGGATCAAACAGATGGGCGGTGTTGCGCCCCAGCACGCGCACCAATTCGACGCCGGCGCCATCGGTGGTGCGATGCCCTGTCACTTTTTTGACAATGGTTCTTTTCATCCTATATGCCTCCAACTCTATATCAGACTGAGTCCCTTCCTCAGTCCTTAAAAGCTTTGTTTGTATTTAATTGGGCAACACTTGCCCACATTTGATTCTTAACCAACAATTGCCCCATATAAACAGCGGGCGGATGCCTTCGCACTCGCCCGCTGACGTCACATATCTTATAGAAGGTCACACATTCCCGTCAAATGTGGAAAAAGGATCTCACGCTCTAGTTTTCTTTAAAGAAACGCACCGTGGCCACATTGCGCTTGGTGAAAAACTCAATGCCATCGTGACCTTGCGCTTTGAGGCCCGAACCCAGAAGGGATTCCTTGGTGCCGCCGAAAGGCAGATAAGGCATGGACGCCGGCACACCAACATTCACACCGGCCATACCCACATCAATCTGATCTAAAAAGGCTTCCGCAAAATAGCCGCTCTGTGTAAAGACGGAACCGCCGTTACCGTAGCGGGAACTGTTCATAAAGTCCACACCGGCTTGGAAATCGTCCACCTTAATGAGGGAAAGCACCGGTCCGAATACTTCTTCTTTGGAAATGGTCATCTCCGGTGTCACATCGGCCAAAATGGTGGGGCGTATGAAATAACCGCCGGCCAACTCTTCTCCCATATCCGGATTGCGTCCGTCCAGCACCAGACGGGCGCCCTGGCCTATCGCTTCGTCAATAAAATGATGGATGCGCGCCAAATTTTTAGCGGAAATCACCGGGCCCATGTACACATCTTCATCCCGTGCATTGCCCACCGGCACCGTTTGCGCCATGGCCACAATGCGTTCCACCATTTCATCATAACAAGCGGCCTCAATCACCACATTGGAACCGGCCATACAGCGCTGACCGGCCGCTCCGAAACCGGAATTTTTAAGCTGATCTAAAAAACCTTCCCGGTCGCAATCTTTCAGCACCAACAGGGAATTCTTAGCTCCGGCCAATACCATGGTGCGCTTACCGTTTTTGGCGCCCACTTCGGCAATGTGCTGACCCACTGCGGTGGAGCCCACAAAACAAAGCCCTGCCACATCGGGATGAGCCATAATGGCTTCACCCACACCCCCGTCACCGTTCACCAAGTTGATGACGCCTTTTGGCAGACCGATGGCGTCAAAAATTTCCATCATGCGTTGCATGAATATCGGAGATTGTTCGCTGGCTTTATAAACCAGAGTATTGCCGCAGCCGATGGCATAGGGCACGAACCAACCGAAAACCAATGCCGGAAAATTAAAGGGTGCCAAAGCGCCAATCACACCCAACGGCTTGCGCAGCACTTGTCCCCGCGTGTGTTGATTGATTTGAAAGGTTTCGCCAATGAGCATATTCGGCAAACCGCAGGCATTTTCCACAATTTGAATGACCCGTCCCACTTCAGCGCGCGCATCGGCAATATGCTTGGCCTGGTCTCGCGCAATGATCTGAGCCAGTTCTTCTTTATGGGTTTCCATTTCGTTTCGAAGCGCAAAAATATATTTGGCGCGCTTGCCGCTGTCTACGTTTTTCCAGGATTCAAACGCCGCCTTTGCCGCCGCCACCGCTTCAGCCACGGCATTTTCTCCGGTCAGGGGCACATGCCCGATTTCCTCTCCCGTTGACGGATTGAAAATGGGCATGGTGCCCGCTTCATCATCCGCACGCCAAACGCCATCAATGACATTTTTCACAGCACAAAAATCTTTCGTATAATCCATAACGAACCTCCTACCGTATTTTTCTTAAATATACCGTAATCCGTCGCATTTTTCAATCATTTTGGCGCATTGATATGAAAATACCGATTGCACCACTTCAAATGTGTACAATCGGTATCGCCGGTATAACATCCTTTGCCCCTTGTTTCAGACCTGCTTCTCTTTTTAGGCCGCCTGACACTCCTTATTCCCTTAGGCGCTCTAAACCCTCTTGAATCGCATCTGTCCATAAACAGCTGCCCGCATCGAAAGCCTATCCCTTTCCCCAACGCAATTGAAGCGCCGTCTGCACACTGTCTTTGACGGTTTTGCCAATTTTCATCTTGCTCATGCCCCGCTTTTGATCATAGCGCAGCACAAAAGGCACTTCCGAAAAAACAGCCCCTGCACAATGAAGTTTGTACAGCAATTCCATCATACAAGCAAACGAACGACTTTTTATAAGCGGTCTCTCTGCGCCATCCTGTACCTTGGCCAGGATGTCATAGGTGTAAAGACGATAACCGCATGTGTAATCACGCACACCCGGCACTTGCAGAACAAGACTGTAATAAAATCGTGCGCCAAGGCTTAAAAGACGGCGCACCGGATGCAGGCCCAACACACGGGCAGATTTTCGATAACGCGACGCGATGACCACATCGGCCCCTTCCTGACACTTTACAAACATCGAGAGAATATATTTCGGATCTTGTGTGTTATCCGCATCCATAATCACCAAATAATCTCCGCTGTGATAATGCGAAAGAAAATAGTGGATGAGCGTATTCAGACCGCCGCCCAAATTCTGATTGACACTGTGATAAAGTCCCGTGATATGCGCATCCCCGGCAGCCAAACGTTCAATGAGGCATTTGGTATCATCGGTGCTTTTATCATCTAAAAGCACGATATCCAATGAAATATCCAACGCTTGAAAAAAAGAAACCCGTTCTTGCCAAGCTTTCACCAGCGCTTCAATGTTTTCCCCTTCATTGTAGCAAGGCAAGCCCACCATAATGCTATGTTTCATGTTGACCTCCCAATAGTCTGACACGCAGTGCATACATTACGAAAAACGGCACCACAATAGCCAGCGCTTTCGACACATAAAAGCTGATCACCTCGGAAAAAAAGCACATCATAGCATGATAGCTTATCCAAATCACCCCATTGCCCACCAAAAGTCCCAACAACATGGTGGAAAAATGATACATCAAATTTTTGAGCGTGATTCGATTGTGAAAGGTAAAGAGCGTATTCAATACAAATTGTACGAGAGAACCGGTGACCGTGCCTGCTGCATTGGCCACCATCAAAGGAGTAGACGCCAAAAACAACCGGCGCACCAACCACACATCAAGGGCCGTCACCGCCACCGATATCAGACCATAGGTCAGCAAGCGTCTGTAAGCATAGGCATGAATCATGAGCCCTCCTCTGAGAAAAGCACAAAATCTTTATTTTGATAGGTGATGTGCCATTTTTTCTCATACAACAAAATATTATAAAAGGCATCAAATTTCGTTCCGGCATAGAAAAGCGCCACCTGACCCATGCCCTGCCCATGGCGAAAATCAATTTCCGCCTGCGGATCGGTGGGCACCCCCTGCATGCGATCCAGACCCAGACGTGTGCCCATGCGGCCGGTGGCATTGATTAAAACCGGTGTGGCCAGATTATACCCTACATATGCATCGGGCGATGTGCGGGCACGAATCACCTGTGCTTCATTGCTGATGGCTGTTTGCACCGGCAGTTCTTCCTGTCTTTTCTCAATGGCCGTTCCCGTACTCAAAGACACCAGCACCACCAAAACCATCAGCAAAACCACGCCCTGTTTGGCCAATGCCTTAAATGCCAGCGCTGCCAAAAGCGACACCAGCGGCAGCAAAAAAACCAGATAATATTCAAAGCGAATGATGGAGACCACCGTTGCCGCTTCCAAAAGCATGGAAAACGTCACTGCCCATAAAAAGAAACGCTGATCTTTAGGCAAACGAGCAATACATAGCAGACCCACCGCCGCCGGCAGCAACACCCACGGCGTGAACTCATGAAAAAAGACACGGCGATAAAAATCCAACGTCTCTTGGGAGAAAATAGACCACAATTTATCGGAAAAAATATGATGTATGGCAATGTCCGACACATAGCGTTGGGTGGCATGTGCGCCCACATAAAGAAAATAAAGCAGAGACGGCAGCAACGCCACCAGCCCATAACCATAAAATACCGGACTTTTTAGCGCACGGTGTCCCAAACGTCTGAAAAAGAGCGCCATAATACCCAGCCCCACAAAAGCCACCGGCAGCTTCTCCATAATGGCCAGGGACATCCAAACCGCCGAAAAAGCAACATCCCACACCCGCCCGGCATCATACCAGCGATAAAAATAATACAAAGAGGCCACAAAACCCAGCATGGCCAGCGGCTCGGGCAAAATGGCCCGCGATATGGCCACACTTAACGGCAAGCTGAGATAAATAAACACCGCCACCAAAGCCAGCGCCGGTGCCATAAAGTATTGGCACAATCGGTACAAATACACAGCAGAGAGCAAAAAGAAAACAAGAGAGGCCACACGCATGGTCAAGGCCATCTCAACGCCGAGCCACTGATGGATATAACAGCCCAGCGCCGGCAAAAGGGCCGGCTCCAGCTGCACCAAATTGCCGCCGTTGTCGTCGCAAAAAAACTGCGGACGCAGCAAATCCACACCATGCAGTGCAAAATAATGGCCAATGGCATACGTATCCGACTGCCGCCAGGCATTGTATACCTCCCAAGGCGGATGAAAAAGAGTCGGCCACAAAAATACCACATAAAGCGCAAACAGAATGAGCAAAAACATATGGCAGAGCCATGTCTCTCGGCCATTGGATGCAACCATCATCCATCCCCCTTTCACATATGACTGAACCGACCGGAATGGCCGCCACAAAAATGCGTCATGTTAAACAACAAATTTTATAATAATAGAATAATCGGAGCAACATTGGTTGTCAATGTACCACGACCCTGTAAAGGACCATATCCCGCGCTTTATCCATTTTGTTCCGGAATTGATATCGTTTTTTCAGCACAAAGGAACATTTGTTTTTTTCGGAAACAATTTAATAAAATTGACTCAACTCTATGGTGCGGTCTTTCATTTCGGCGTAAAATACAGTCATGCCTACATAAAAAAGACCGACAAAAAAGCCAGACACAGCATATGAAAATTTTGCCCGCTTTGGCTGATGTATACATATTGGCAGTTTGGCAGTCAAATACACGTGCAACAATCCACCCGCAAAATGATGTTGGTATGATACATACGATTTATAAGGAGGTCTTCTCATGAAAAAAATTGGAAAATTAATCAGCAGCCTGTTGCTCATGTCCATACTCGGCTTTGCAGCTCTTCCCCATCCCCTTCGGGCCGATGATGTCACGCTGGTAATCAACGGCGATACCATTGCTACCGGAGAAACGGCAGGTGCCCCCTTTATCAACAGCGACAACCGCGTCATGGTGCCCTTGCGCCTGGTAAATACCTACCTGGGCATGAACACCGATTGGTCTGCAGACGGCACGGTGCATGTCACATCCGCTAATCTGGATCTCACCCTCAAACAGGGCGACACCCGCTACACCCAAAATGGCGAAACAAAAACACTTCTCAGTGCGCCGGTTTTGCAAAACAATCGTCTGTATCTTCCCCTCCGCGATATGGCCGCCTTTTACGGCGACATCGCCTGGAATAACGACACCCGCACCGTTGACGTATGGCCGCAAAAAATGAATGGTCTGCATTATCACTTAAACGATGCCGGCGCTCTGGTGCGCACGGAAAATGGCCAAGATACGACGTTGGCTTATCCGGATGCACAAAAAGATGCCGACTTCGGCCATGTCTTTCCGGTAAAAATCATCGACGGCAAGCGCTATGTGCGCCTGCTTTACGGCCACAACCACGCCAACAAAACCGCCCTCTTTTTAGAAGACGGTCAAGCACTCACTTATCTGGGCAACGTGAACGCCTCGTCATCGTTCACCGTCCAAGGTGACCTGCTTTACCATACCGACGGCCTGTCACAAGGACCATGGAGCGCGAGCATTCGCCCACAGATTCTCTACCGCACCAACATCAAAAGCGGCGTTGCGGAAGAAGCTCGAGTAAATACCAATGTAAATACCGCTGTACTCATAATGCACGATGGTCATCTGTGTGCCGTCTCTCCTGATTTTACTGTGACATCTGATTTGGAAAAGGCTGCATTTGCACCTGTCGGAAAATAAATAAGCATTAAAATAGCGCGTGATCTGCTA
>JAEZVS010000084.1 GCA_023443145.1 Bacillota bacterium
AATTTTTTTGTAGGAGGGATTCGTTCTATTATATTTAATACATTGCTTAATGCTTTAATGATCGCAGTTTTTGGAAGGAGAATTAATATGCCAAGAAATATGATCGCAAAAATTATCATCACCTGTATAATAAGCTTGTTTAGCTTAGGAGCTATTACTCAGCCAACTTTAGCTGATGGTGCTTTACCGGATATATCTGAATCCGGCCAAAATATGACCCCTAATACCATCCAACCCCTACCTTTTGACGTATATATCAACAACCACAAAACAAAAGTCAATCAAGCCATTTTATACCAAGGGCACACTTATGTGCAGTTGCGTGAATTAAGCGGTTTACTAAATGCACACGTAGAATTTTATCCCAACATGCCTATGGGCGGTATGGGCTTTAAAGGTATCAATGTGATGATTCCCACCTTCGTTTATGTAGACAAAAAAGTAGCCGACTATAAACACATATTTAGCGATGTAGGTGATGGCACCTATTTTCCTGCGGTGGATATTACAGGCTTATGCATAAAGTACAGCGTACACAATAAGATAGGGAATGTTCATGGATTTCGCTATTATTTTAGAGATAATGGTGAGACCGAGTTTGTCGTCAATGAAAATGGAGAAGAAAAAGTTGAAAAACTACGTCTTCATTCCTATGCTGGACATTATTACATCCCAGTGCCTGATTTCAAGAGACAGATTCAGCCTTATTTGACGGATATGTGCATGCAATAGCAATTCTAGGACCATGCCTATCATGCTTCTAAGTATGATAGGCATGGCCCGGCAGTTTTCATATGTCTACTAAAAACGCGGTGTGCATCGCTTATCGATGCACACCGCGTTTTGTATACAATGCGTCCCGGTTTTCACTGCCCTTTCGATTGGGAGTGATTTTGAAGCATGGCCAAAATTTCCGAAGCACCGTCATAACGGGCGGTTTCCGTCATAAGAACCGGCACCTGAGTGATGCCGTAAGCCTCTGCTATGTCCGGCTTTTCGTCTGCATAACACACTTGATAATGCAGGCCGCGGCCATCTAAAATCTGCTGCACCATGTGGCAGTTGCCGCAACGGCGGGTCATAAAAAGGGTCGGCTCGGCCACAAAGGCTTCCGTTCCCTCACCGGCCCTTTCTTGAACGCCGGCGGCACCGCTCATATCGCCGCCGGTCAGTTGCCAACGCATGCCCATTTGGCCGACGTCGTAAAGCTTGCGGTCTTGATATTCCTGGGCTTTGCCGTCGTTCCAGTTGGCCACCGGCCGATAATAGCCGGTGATGCGGCTGTATACTTCGGTGGGCGCGCCGCAATGGGGGCAGGTTTTTTCTTCGCCTTGGATGTAGCCATGTTCACGACACACCGAATAGGTGGGTGAGATGGTGTAATAAGGCAAGCGATAGTTCTCGGCAATCTTTTTAACCAAGGCGGCCGCCGCCTGCCAGTCGGGAAGCTTTTCACCTAAAAAGGCATGAAAGACCGTGCCCGATGTATAGAGGGTTTGCAGCTCATCCTGCACATCCAGGGCAGAGAAAATATCTTCCGTATAGCCCACCGGCAGGTGAGAACTGTTGGTGTAGTACGGTGTTTCACCGCAGCTTTCTGCGGTTTTAATGCCGGGATAACGGGCCACGTCCATCTTCGCCAGGCGATAGCTGGTGGATTCTGCAGGTGTGGCTTCTAAATTATACAAATCACCATACTGTTCCTGATAATCGCTCAGACGTTCGCGCATGTGGTTCAGCACCTCTTTGGCAAAGGTCTGGGTGCGTTCGTGGGTGAGATCTTCTCCCAGCCACTTGGCATTGAGGCCCACCTCATTCATGCCGATGAGACCGATGGTGGAAAAGTGATTGTCAAAGCTGCCCAAATAGCGCTTCGTGTAGGGATAAAGTCCGGCCTCTAACAGTTGGGATATGACCGTGCGCTTGGTCTTTAAGGAGCGGGCGGCCACATCCATCAAGCGATTGAGACGGCGATAAAAGTCGTCTTCATTTTCAGCCAAATAGGCAATGCGCGGCAAATTGACGGTGACCACCCCCACCGAACCGGTGGATTCGCCGCTGCCAAAGTAACCGCCGGATTTTTTGCGCAGCTCACGCAAATCCAGACGGAGACGGCAGCACATGGAGCGCACATCACTGGGCGCCATATCGCTGTTGATGTAGTTGGAAAAATAGGGCGTGCCGTATTTGGCGGTCATCTCAAAAAGCAGGCGGTTGTTTTCTTTATCGGACCAATCAAAATCACGGGTGATGGAATAGGTGGGAATGGGATATTGAAAGCCGCGCCCTTGGGCATCCCCTTCAATCATAATTTCAATGAAGGCTTTGTTGACCATATCCATCTCTTTTTGGCAGTCGCCGTAGGTGAAGTCCATGTTTTTGCCACCCACAATGGCCGGTACATGGGCCAAATCTTGCGGCACGGTCCAGTCTAAGGTGATGTTGGAGAAAGGCGCTTGCGTGCCCCAACGGCTGGGGGTGTTTACCCCATAGATAAAGCTTTCGATGCATTTTTTTGTTTGGTCGTAATTGAGACGATCCGCCCGCACAAAAGGCGCCAAATATGTATCAAAGGAGGAAAAAGCCTGTGCGCCTGCCCATTCGTTTTGCATAATGCCCAAAAAATTGACCATTTGGTTGCAAAGGGTTGAGAGATGCTTGGCCGGTGCCGATGTGATTTTACCGCTGATGCCCCCCAGCCCTTCTTGGATGAGCTGCTTCAAACTCCAGCCGGCGCAATATCCGGTGAGCATGGATAGATCATGCAGGTGCAAATCGCCATTTTTATGGGCTTCACTCACATCTTGATCATAAATTTCCGACAGCCAGTAATTGGCTGTAATGGCTCCGCTGTTGGATAGGATGAGCCCGCCCACCGAATAGGTGACGGTGGCATTTTCTTTTACCCGCCAATCTGCCACCTTTACATAACTGTTCACCAACTCTTTGTAATCTAAAAGCGTGCCCGACACATTGCGCATTTTTTCGTGCTGCTTGCGATATAAAATATAGGCTTTGGCCACATCATCATAACCCGATTGCGAAAGCACCCGCTCCACCGAGTCTTGGATGTCTTCCACATCAATGAGCCCGTCTTTAATCTTAGGCTCAAAATCGGCGCTCACCTTGAGGACCAAAAGGTCCAGTACATCTTTGTGATAGCGACGCTGAGTGGCCGCAAAGGCCTGCTCGATGGCCACAACAATTTTGTGCAGAGAAAAAGGCACAATTTTTTGATCGCGTTTCAACACTTGGTACATCAATTTTCCTCCTTTTGTTTGATGCATTTATCATAGCAAAAGGGAAAATTCACGTCAAGAGCAAAACACAATATATTGTTTATTTTTGCCAATCAAAACGGATATTGGCACTATATATAGTAAATCAGCGCATTCCACGCAATTGGGCGGTGGGAATGACGTTACGCACCTTGACGAGGAACTCTCGCAATTCTTGCGGCTCATAGCCTTTCATGCCGTCACCAAGAAGCGCCGTTTTTGCTTCAAAGGCTTGCAAAAAATAATGCTCCGTCGGATAAATCCAGCGGGCGATGGCCATAAGACGATCGGCGTCATGAAAATTTTTGACTACGGTGGTGCGGCATTCAAAGGTCAAGTCATGGTTTTTCAGCCAAGCCAGCAAAGCCTGCACCGGCGCGGGATCAAAGTTCGGTATGCCCACAGTTTCCCCATAATAGGCCGGCGCATTTTTAACATCCAGCGCCACCGCATCCACCAGTCCGCGCTCATAAAGACGGATGAGCCGATCCGGCTGTGTTCCGTTGGTATCTATTTTAAGGCGATAACCCAACGCTTTTATATCCGCCGCCAAAATGTCAATATCCGGATCCAGCAAAGCTTCGCCGCCGGTGAGACAAACGCCGTCCAAAAGGCCTTGCCGTTTCTTTAAGAAGCCCAATACTTCGTCTGCATCCAATGGCGGCTGAGAATGGGCATCGTTTAACACCAGTGCCGGATTATGACAAAATGGACAGCGCAGATTGCACCCGCCGAAAAAGATCGTCGCTGCGGTATGGCCGGGATAATCCAGCAGCGTGAGTTTGTTCATTCCCTGAATATTCATAGGTATTCCTTTCTAAAAAAGCGGCGCCGTATATCCGGCGCCGCTTTTTTATATGTGGGCACCCTCATTGAAGAGAGGACCGATAGGCTTGCACACGTTTTTGCACACGTTCTTTGCCCAGCACCTGCTGCACACTCCATAAGTCCGGACTGTTGGCGCGGCCGGTGACGGCCAAACGCACCACGGCGCTTACATCCCCTACATGACCTTTATAAGCTTCCGGATTTTTCTTATAATCTTTGGGTTTGGGCGCATAGCCCAGTTTTTCACCCAACGTTTTCAGCTTGGCAAACCACGTGCTGTTGTCATCGCTGTCGTCGTAAATGGAAAGATAACCTTCTAAAAGGGCATCGGCGTCGGCAGAGTCCACATGTTCCGGCAAAGCATCCTTAAGCGTAAAATAATCGTCAAAGATAAAGGACATATGCGACCACATCTGCTCCGCACAGATCAAATCTTTGCGCGGCTTGTCCTGATGACGGCCGATGGCCAGAAACGCTTGCACCTGCTCTTGTGCGCCCGCCAAAAGCTCCGTCACTTCCGGCTTATACACACGCGCCCAATCGATGAAGAAAGCGGCGAGATCTTCATCGGAGACGTGAAGCAAACTTTCTTTAGCCACATCGTCCAGCTTCTGCATATCGTAAAGCGCACCGGAAGTGGCCATCTTATCCAAACGCACGGGAAAATCTTCCAGTGGCGCTGCCGGATGGGACAGGCGCCATTCTTCATAATCGGAATTTAAAAGCACCATCAAATATTCCCGTACGCTCAACGGATGATAGCCCTTTTCCATGTAGTAAGAAAGGCTCATTTCCGGATCTTTGCGTTTGGAAAGTTTACGGCGCGTGCCGCCGTCATTTTTCATGAGATGGGCCGTGTGACAATAAACGGGCAAATCCCAACCCAAGACTTCAAAGAGTTCCACATGCACCGGCAGGGTAGAAAGCCATTCTTCTCCCCGAATGACGTGGGTGGTGTGCATAAAATGATCATCCACCACATGGGCAAAATGATAGGTGGGCAAACCGTTGGTTTTCAATAGCACAATGTCCTGCTGATTGGGATGCACTGTGACGCTGCCGCGAATGCCGTCCGGCAAATGAATCGGCCCGCTCAACAATGCACGGGAGCGCAAACGCAGGGTATACGGCATGCCCGCTTCCAATTTGGCGCGAATATCTTCTGATGTCAGATGACGATCCGTTGCCCATTTGCCGTAATAACCCGGATCGGCCTTTTCTTTTTCTTGCGCGGCACGAATGGCCTCCAGTTCTTCCGGCGTGGCGAAAGAAGGGTACGCCAATCCTTTTAACACCAATTGTTTGGCCACCGCATGATAAATATCTCGTCGCTCGCTCTGGTGATAGGGCCCGTATGCGCCCACTTCTTCGTTTTGCAGCACCCCTTCATCTGCCTGAATACCAAAATACGCCAATGAACGGGTGATCACATCTTCTGCGCCATCCACCCGGCGCTTGTCATCGGTATCTTCAATGCGCAGAAAAAAGACACCGCCGCTTTGATGGGCCAAACGCTCATCAGCCAGCGCGCCATAAAGATTACCAATATGCATAAATCCTGTCGGCGACGGGCCCAGACGCGTCACAAAAGCGTTTTCATCTAAAGCGCGCTTGGGAAAACGCGCCTCCAAAGTGTCGAGACCATCCAACGGTTCGGGAAACAAAAGTGCTGCAAGAGCGTTGTGATCCATGTTTTTCCTCCTAACAGGCAGAGAACTGCCATATGTCTTTGTCACTATAACAAAGGCAGCAGGCCTTGTCAAAGCGTCAGTTCCTATTGACGTTAGACCATCTCTGCTCTAAAATATGAAAGGTTACGTAAATTTATAAATGGGAGTGATTTTATGGCCAAAAAATTTTACGATGTGGACGCCCGCCCTCCTTTGCTGGCATCCATTCCACTGTCGGTACAGCATCTTTTTGCCATGTTCAGCGCCTCAATTTTGGTGCCCAATGTATTTGGCATTAATCCTGCAGTGGTGCTTTTTTTTAACGGTGTGGGCACGCTGCTTTTTATTCTGATTACCAAGGGTACCTCACCGGCATATTTGGGATCAAGCTTCGCCTTTATCGCCCCAACGCTTCTGCTCATCAACGATTCTTCCCTGGGCTATCCTTATGCATTGGGCGGTTTTATCGCCTCCGGAGCCGTTTTGGTGCTGGTATCCGTCATTATCGGTTTCTTTGGGGCCGGCTGGATCAACGCCCTTTTACCGCCGGCGGCTATGGGCTCAGTGGTGGCGCTGATTGGATTGGAACTCTCAGCCACCGCAGCCAAGATGGGCGGCATCATCACTGAAAACGGCGCACCCATTGCAATGAAAAGCGTCGCCGTATTTTTAATTACCCTTTTAGCCGCCGTATTGGGTTCGGTTATGTTTCGAGGCTTTTTATCTCTCATTCCCATCTTAATTGCCATTGTGGTGGGTTATGTGGCGGCCATGGTGCTGGGCATGGTGGATTTTTCCGTTGTGCAAAGCGCCAGCATTTTTTCCTTGCCTAATTTTTCTGCTCCCCGTTTCAACCCGGGCGCCATGTTGATTGTGCTGCCCGCCACTTTAGTGGTCATATCGGAACACATCGGCCACCAGATTGTTACGGGTCAAATCATTGGCCGCAATCTAATTCGCAACCCCGGCCTCCACAAAACCCTTTTCGCCGACGGTCTTTCCACCATGCTTTCCGGTTTTGGCGGCTCGGTACCCACCACCACCTATGGTGAAAACATCGGTGTAATGGCCATGACCCGCGTTTACAGCACTTGGGTGATCGGCGGCACGGCAGTGCTTTCAATTGTGCTGGCCTTCATCGGAAAAGTTGCGGCCCTCATCCAGTCCATTCCGCCGGAAGTGATGGGCGGCGTGAGTTTTCTTCTATACGGGATGATTGGCGTATCGGGTATTCGCCTTTTGGTGGACAGCCACATCGATTACAACAAACCGCGCAATCAAGCTTTAACCGCTATTCCGTTTGTAACCGGTCTCTCCGGTGCGTTCATCAATATGGGGTCGGTCCATCTCACCGGTATGGCACTGGCTACGGTGGTGGCCATTGTTTTAGGGGTAATTTTGCATATTCTGGACTTTTTCAAACTGACCAACGACCGGCCCGGTCAGTAAGCGCTTTTTTCATGCGCACAGCGCCCGCCTATGGCGGGTCTTTTTTATTGTCCGCCCTGTTTTTCAGTCAAATAGTTGCGTATCACCGACAAAAAAGGACCCCCGTATTTTTTCTTTTTCACTTCGCCCACACCGTGAATATGAAGCAGGTCTTCTTCTGAATCCGGCAATTGACTGCACATATCCTTTAAAGTGTCGTCAGAAAAAATGATATAAGGCGGCACACTTAAATTATCTGCCAATATATGGCGCAGTTTGCGCAAACGCGCAAAAAGTTCTTCATCGAAGCCTGCTGTGCGATGCTTTTTCATCAGAGGGCTCTCTTTGGCACTTGACCAAACGCTGATGAAGAAACGCTCACTGCCGCTTAAAAGGCCGGCACTCTTTTCAGTGAGCATCAGAATGGGGTAATCCGTACCTGCCACACGAATGTAGCCTTCACTGGCCAAAACGGTAATGAGATTGCGAACAAATTGATCTGTTTCGTCTTTCAACAAACCATAGGTGGACAAATCTTCAAAATGCCATTGGCGAACGCGCTCATTGTTCTTACCTCTGAGCACATCCACCACCAGCGTATAACCAAAGCGCTGCCCCATGCGCGCAATGCAGGATAGAATTTTTTGCGCTGCCACCGTCACATCCCGGCGAGAAATATGACCGTCACAGATGGCGCAGTGACCGCAAGGCTTTGGCCTTTCTTCTCCAAAATAGTGTAAAATATAGTTGCGCAGACATTGGCCGGTATGGGCATACGCAATCATTTGATTCAATTTGTCGCGAACGTTGGGCTCGTTGGATTGGGCAATCATAAAAAGCTGACTCATAATGTCCTGAGCCGAAAAAAACAAAATGGCCTCGGCCGGTGCACCGTCACGGCCTGCACGGCCGGCTTCCTGATAATAACTTTCCAGGTTTTTTGGCATGTTGTAGTGAACCACGCGTCGGACATCGGGTTTATCAATACCCATTCCAAAAGCATTGGTCGCCACAATCACCGACACCCGATCGTAAATAAAATCTTCCTGATTGTATATGCGCTCTTCCGCTGAAAGCCCTGCATGATACCGTGTGGCTTGCACGCCATGGTCATTTAGGTATTCTGTGAGTGTTTCCACTGTGCGCCGGGTGGACGCATAAATAATGGTGCGCGCATCATCGCCAAGAATATCCAACAGTTCCTTTTTGCGATTTTTGGGGCGCAGCACATTAAAATAAAGATTGGGCCGGTCAAAACTGGCCACATAAGAAAAAGGATTTTGAAGGCCAAGCTGATTCACAATATCGTCACGCACCCGTTCGGTGGCTGTGGCTGTAAATGCAGCAAACACCGGCCGAGAAGGCAGCGCTGCCAGCCGATCGGCAATTTGCCGATAACTGGGACGAAAATCATGCCCCCATTGACTGACGCAATGGGCTTCGTCCACCGCCACCAAAGATACATCCAAATCGGCCAATTGTGATATGAAGTAGCCGTTTTCCAAGCGTTCCGGCGCCACATAAAGCAGCTTTAATGCGCCGGCCTTGGCCCGTTTCCATATTTCTCGAGTATATTCAAGATCTTGTTGGCTATCCATACGCGCCGCTTGCACGCCCATGTCTTCCAGCGCATCCACCTGATCTTTCATGAGCGATAACAGAGGCGAGATGACCACCGCCATACCGTCCATAATAAGCGCCGGGATTTGGTAACACAATGATTTTCCTCCGCCGGTGGGCAACACACCCAATACATCACGCCCGGAAAGAAGCGCTTCAATAATCGCACGCTGGCCATCACGAAAATCATCATAACCAAAATAGTCCTGCAAGATTTTTTCTGCTCGTTCGATGACCATCACCTTCTTTCAATGATTGCGCTTGGTGCCGTTATACTTAAAGGCCCGCGGATCCATTTTATAAAAACTGCCTTTATCAATGGCAATGGCCTGATGGCACGAAGGACAGCAAATCTTATACCCCTGGGTTTCCATCTGCGCATACCATTGCACAATCCGCGCTTTATGACAGCGCAACACTTCGCCTTGGCCAATTTTATCGTATTTCCACAGCTTTTCTTTACATTTGGCGCAACGTATCACCAGCAAAGTCATCGCCTCCCTCTGATGTGTATTGTACCATAACGTCACTTTTCGGGCGAGTAGGTACAAGATGAGAATGAGCCCGGCTTATACCCCGGGCATACGGAGCTCTTCCGGATCGGCCAATTGAATCAATTTAAAGCTGCAGCGTCTCATGTTGTAGACATTGCTTTGACGCCTGCCGCCCATTTCAGCTATACTGTAATTCAATAAATGCTTTTATATGTTTTCATAAAAACAAAGCCCATCATCGTTTCTTATTTTAAGAGGGGACACCATGACCGATATTTTGTTAATAGAAGACGATGCCTCTCTGGCAGAAGGCATTGACATGGCACTCACCGGTGAAGACATGCAAGTCACCATCGCCCACACTGCGCAAAATGCTCGCCGTTTTTTAAACGATCATCCCTGGGATCTCATCATCTTAGACCTCAATCTGCCCGACGAGAACGGTTTTTCTCTTTTAAAACAGCTCCGAGAAACATCCGATGTGCCTGTGATCATTTTAACCGCCAATGACATGGAAACCGACGTGGTCCGCGGTCTGGAACTGGGAGCCGACGACTATATGACCAAGCCTTTTTCCTTAGCCATTTTACGGGCACGCATACGGGCCCAATGCCGCCGTCAGTTAATGGGTGAGGCCGACACGTTTAAATCCGGCGCCTTCGTTTTTAATTTCGCCAAGCAAACTTTTATGAAAGATGGCAAGTCCATTGAACTCAGCAACACGGAACAACGCTTGCTGCGCCTATTGACCGCACGCCCGGGGGTGGTTTGTACCCGCCGCCAATTGGAAACCGCCATCTGGGAAACGGATGTTTATGTCAATGAAAACGCCCTTTCGGTGACAGTCCGCCGCTTACGGCAAAAACTGGATGACGACGTGCCGCCTCGTCGCATCGATACAGTATACGGCATGGGCTATGTATGGCGGGATAGGCCATGACCGGGCTGATCGTTTTATTGGCGGCTGCTTTTTTTATATCCGGCTTTTTGGCTGTTTTCTGGCGTTTGCAGCTGTACCGTGCCATCAAACGAATGGACGGCATGCTCACAGCTGCCCAGCACGACCACTTTAAAGAAACTTTTTTTGATGAAAGCCAACTATCGGCACTGGAAACAAAGATGGCTCATTTTTTAACCGCGACGGCCAAAACAAAACAGCGGCTGGCCCGCGAACAGGCACACATTCAAACATTGGTGAGCGACATTTCGCACCAAAGCAAAACGCCCATCGCCAATTTGCTGCTTTATAGCCAACTTCTGGCAGAAAGCCCTCAATCAGAAAGAGATGCCACCTGCATACGGGCCATTGTCAGCCAAACCGAACGGCTGCAACATCTGGTGGACGCCTTGGTCAAATCCTCACGTCTGGAACACGGCATGTTGGTGCTCAAACCGGCACCGATGCCGCTGCGTTCTCTAATGGAAGCTGTATGCGCCACATACGCCGATAGGGCCGCCCGGCGGGGCATCAAGCTCCATTGTGAAGCCACCGATCTCATCGCCAGCTATGATTTGCGCTGGAGCGAAGAAGCATTGGGCAATTTGGTGGACAATGCCCTGAAATACACACCCCGCGGCGGCCACGTACAGATTGCAGCCAAAGATTATGCCACCTTTTCAGCCATAGCGGTGAACGACGACGGGCCCGGCATTCCCGACGATGAGCAAAACGCCGTCTTTCAGCGTTTTGTGCGCGGCCAAAAGGCGCAGCACTCAGAAGGTGTGGGCATCGGACTTTATTTGGCCCAACAAATTGCCCAAGCCCAAGGCGGCTATATTCGCCTGACGTCTTCTCCGGGAAAAGGGAGCACCTTTACGCTCTTTCTGCCTCATTGAATCCTTTCAAAATTGATAGATTTCAGAAAGGGCCCCGATAGATTCCTATGCTATGATGATGGCATAGGAATTTTTTTATGAAAGAAGGGATTTCGATGATTCTGGAAACCAAGCATCTCTGCAAAACCTACGGTTGCGGTGCCACGCTCGTGCGCGCCTTAGATGATGTATCCCTTTCCGTCGACCCGGGCGAATTTGTGGCGGTGGTCGGCAGCTCCGGATCGGGAAAATCCACCTTATTGCACTTATTGGGCGGTTTGGATCGGCCCACCGGCGGCCAAGTGCTGGTGGACGGCCACGATTTATCCACTTTTGATGACGAAGCCCTCACCATTTTTCGCCGCCGAAAAATCGGCTTTGTTTTCCAATCATATAACCTTGTGCCGGTAATGAATGTGTATGACAACATTGTGTTGCCCATCCGACTGGACGGCCGGCCGGTGGATGACACCTATGTGTCGGATATCATCCGCACCCTGGGGTTGGACGACATGTGCCGCCGTCATCCCAACGAGCTTTCCGGCGGACAGCAGCAGCGGGTGGCTCTGGCACGCGCCCTGGCCCCCAAACCGGCCATCGTGCTCGCTGACGAGCCCACAGGCAATCTGGATTCCCACAACGGCTTGGAAGTGATGAGCCTTCTCAAAAAGACGGCACGCGCCTTTTCTCAAACGGTGGTGATGATCACCCACAATCAGGATTTGGCCAAAATGGCGGACCGTACCATCGTTTTGGAAGATGGACGCGTGGTGGGCGGTGATGATCGATGATCCGGATAAAAAATCGCCGCACCATCTATCGTCTGGCGCTGGCCAGCCTGCGCTCGGCCCGCATGCGCAATGTGATGGCCGCTCTTGCCATCTGCCTCACCACACTCTTGTTTACCTCTCTTTTTACCATCGTTTTCTCAGCCAACGAGGCCATCCAGGAAGCCAATTTCCGACAGGTGGGCACATCTGCCCACGGCCTATTTAAATCGCTGAGTGAAGAGCAGTACAGCAATTTACGACAAGACAAACGCTTGAAACAGCAAGGCCTGCGTCGAATCTTAGGATTTGCCGATGATCCTCTTTTAAAAAGACTGCAGGTGGAAGTGTCTTACATGGATGCCACCAACGCCGCGTGGTCGTACACCACGCCAAAAATTGGTCATCTGCCGAAAGAAGGCAGCCAGGAAGCGGTCTTTGATGAAACCGTACTTCAACTGTTGGGAAAACCGGTTCAACCGGGCGAGACCGTTTCCCTCCATCTGGATGTGGACGGCCATCCCCTCGTGGCTGATTTTGTGGTCTCAGGCATTATCGCCCATTCTGAAGACGCAAAACGCGTGGCGCACGTACTCATTCCTGAAAGCAGAGTAAC
>JAEZVS010000031.1 GCA_023443145.1 Bacillota bacterium
CAAAATGACGGGACCGTGCTTTTCAACTCGCTGATCATTTTTGATGTGGATCCTCTGGATGAAAAGAGCCGGGAAGACGGCATTCGCCGAGGGAAAGAAGAATTGAAACACATAGTGCCCTACATGCGCAAAACCTGCAAAGGCTTTGAAAAAGCCGAGCTCGCCCACACAGCATCGGATCTCTATGTGCGAGAATCCCGCCATATTACGTGTGAATACAACTTAACGATAGATGATGTTCTGGAAAACCGCAGTCAACCGGATATGATTGCCGTCACCAATTATCCTGTGGATGTACAACCCACCAAAGTGCAAACTTTTGGCACGGTGGTTGGCTTCCCTGATCAATATGCCATCGGTTTTCGTTCGCTGGTGCCCCTTAAAACAGAGCGGCTCATGGTGGTGGGGCGAAGTGCCGGCTATCGTTCCATGGCAGCCGGGTCGGCACGTATTGTGCCCACAGGAATGGCTTGTGGGCAGGCGGCCGGAGCAGCGGTGGCCATTCTTGAACAAGAAAACATTACGCCGCGAGAAATGTCGAAACGTCCCGATTTGATCAAGAAACTGCAAGATACTTTGGTCAATCAAGGGGCTTATCTGGAACATCAGCAGACAAAAGAAACGGTGATGGATCATTGGGCCTATGCCGGGGTTAAAGTCATGCGTGCAATGGGGGCTTTGGACGGCGGTTATGATAATGATTATCACTTGGATGAGCCCATCAGTAAAAATGGCTATCAGAATCTGGTGAATAATGTATTGCGCAAAGCCGGATTTCCACCTAAAGATCCTATTATTGTCAATGACAATCCGCCTGTTCGTCAGATTGTTGGCACCATGGCCCGTGCTGTGGGTGAACGTCAAGGAAAAAAATATGACAATGATCACCAGGTGTATATGAATGTCTTAAAAGAAGCCGGTATTCTGACGCCGGATTTGGCGCCTTATTTCTCGGATCAAGAAAAGAATCCGAATAAAGCTGAAGTGGTGATGCTCACAGCGCGGTTTTACACCTGGCTGGTGGAGCATGCCGGGGGACGACATCTTATTGCAGTTCCTACGCTAAAATGATGAATATGGCGCATTGAGCCGGCGCTAATCATTTTGAGAATGCTATGGAAAGGAGCGATATTTTGAGCAAATGCAGCTATGGCGGTCAGGCGTTGATAGAAGGCGTTATGATGCGCGGCAAGCACACTCAAGCCATGGCGGTGCGTAAAGAAAACGGCACCATTGTGAGCGAAGTGGAAACGTTTAAACCCTGGATGGAAATACATCCTTTTCTTGCCTTACCTTTTATTCGAGGTACGGTGAATATGATTGAATCACTGGTGGTGGGGATGAAAACCCTCACCTGGTCCACCAATGCCAATTTGGCAGATGATGAAGAAGAGGAGGAGTTAAAACCTTGGCAAATCGCCCTCACCATGTTGTTTTCGTTGGCGTTGGGCATTGGTTTATTCTTCCTATTACCTGTCTTTTTAGCGAATTTGACCCGGCCGATTATTACCGGGGTGGTGGCGCAGAATTTTTTAGAAGGCATTATTCGCGTGGCGGTTTTTTTGCTCTACATTTATTTGATTACGCGCATGAAAGAAATACACCGTGTGTTTCAGTATCACGGGGCGGAACATAAAACCATTCATTGCTATGAACAAGGTTTGGCTTTAACACCTGATAATGTGGCATCCTGTTCGCGGTTGCATCCCCGTTGCGGCACAAGTTTTCTCTTTTTGGTTATGATTGTGAGTATTTTTGTGTTTTCTTTTGTGGGCGTTCATCACTTGGCCTTGCGGCTATTGTCTCGCATCTTTTTATTGCCTGTTGTGGCAGGAGTGAGCTACGAGCTTTTAAAGTATTGCGGCCGCCACATGGAGAAACCTTTGGTGCGCCTCATCGCTTGGCCCGGTTTGCAACTTCAGCGACTTACGACTGCTGAACCGGAACGGGATATGTTGGAAGTGGCTATTTTTTCCTTGCAAAAGGTTCGGGCAGCAGAAGAGGATCCTTGTTACGATCCGGAGAGACATGGTGCGTCTGCATCGTCTTTTGCGCCAAAGCCCCAATTATCCATCAATGATATTTAAACGACGATTATGGGCGACCGTTTTTAACAACGGTCGCTTAGCTGTGATACGATTAATTTCTATGTAAAGAAGGCATCACTATGAATCAACCCATCAACATTCGTCTCGCCGGTCGAGAAGACATTCCCGCCATTCGCGATATTTATGAGACCTATGCCACGACCACTTGGTTTAATACGGAAGAGCCGCCCCTTTCAGGCGAGGACTTTATTGCCCGCATGGTGTCAATCATGAAGCGCTATCCCTGTTTGGTGGCAACACATCAGAATCACGTGATTGGGTATACATATGCCAGTGCCTTTCGGGCACGCCCTGCCTATGACTGGACGGCCGAACTGTCTATTTATATTCGCCATGATTGGGCGGGACGTCGATTAGGAAAGGTGCTATATCGTACGCTCATCGAAATCCTGAAACGGCAGGGCATCTGTAATCTGTATGCTCTGGTGATTTGTGGCAACAAGTCTAGTGAACTTTTGCATGACGCCACCGGTTTTGATTATTTGACCACCTATGATCGTGTTGCTTATAAAAAAGGCAAGTGGCTTTCCGTGATAGTTTTTTGTCGGCGAATCGGGCTGTTAAAAACGCCGCCCGAGCCTATTTGTCCCATTTCCAGTATGGACATTGAAGAACTGGGAATGCTTTTAAAAGAAGCCAATCACACCCTTAATATATAGCTGGACGTCACTGCGACAATATTGGAGGAGAAGTTATGACAACGGAAAATGAAGAAAAAGTGCTGCCTAAAGACTGTTACTTGCAACGAGACGGCGAATCGCTGGTGTTGCGGGCGCATATAAGCGGCGGCTTGGTGGGAAAGGAAGAGATCGCAGGGCTAACAAAGGTCCTTCAACGCTTTCCGGACCTCAAATTGCGTTTGACCACGCGCCAAAATTTTCGGTTTTACGGAAAAGGTGATGCATGGGTTGCGGAAGCCAAAGATATTTTGCATCAACATGGTTTTGAAGCCAATCGACCGTCGATGGGTATTGCTGTGAATGCTTGCCATGGATTGAATATCCATGAAACGGTGGATCCCTGGCCGTATGCTCAAGCGCTGATGCAATGGCTGGATGATAAAAACGGCTGGGCAGGACGGTTGCCCGGAAAATTTAAAGTGAGCATTGCCGATTCTGCTGAGAATTTATCCAATATCAGCTATGCGGATATGGCCTTCATTTTAAAAGCTAAGGCCGATGGCATTGTGGCTGATGTGTATGGTGGTGGCAGTTTGGGGGCTCAGGCAAGGACGTCGTTCCGCTTGGTTGAAAATCTGCCTACAGAAGAGTTGTTACGCGCCATGGATGCCATGGCCAAGGTTTTTTCCGATCTTTTTGCAGATTCCAATGTGGGGAAAAAGCGTATGCGCTTCAAAATTCGTGGTCTTGGCGAAGCGGCTTTTGCGGATCTCTTTCACGAAGCGTTCGCAGCTATGCCCAAACATCCTTATGCTTTACCGGAGATCGTAGAAAAAAATCGCAGCTGGGCAAAAGAGACCGAATGCAACCATCCTTTGTTGTATGCCACCAAATATGCGGGTATCTACAGTGTGAAATTGCCGAAATGCCACGGCTTCTTAACCCTTGACACATTGCTCGTCTTACATGGGTTTTTGCAGAATGTGCATCATGAAGTGGAATTGGCGGCAGATTCTGATCAGACTTTAGTGGTACGTGATTTAAACGGAGATGAAGCCGAAGCTTTGGTACAAAGTTTGAGTGAAGCGGCGCTTCTTGACCGCCACGCAGATGTTGTGGCGTGTGTAGGCACTGAACATTGCCGCTTTGGTTTGGCCAATTCTCTTTATTTGAGCGCCGTCTTAGATGAATTGACACATCTGGACTTGCCGCCCATTCAAGTCTCAGGCTGCATGAATTCATGTGCCGCTCAGCAGATGGCCCATTTGGGATTTTGGGGCAAGCGCGGAGACGTGGCGCAACCGGATAATGATGTTTTTGCGATGACTGTTGGCGGCCTTTCTTTAAGAAGCGATCGGCTCTCAAGATTGGCAAAGGCGGTGGGCGATATCAGCGTGGCGGAAATCCGTGCTTTTTTACCGTTGCTGTCTGAAGCAAAAGTGCAATCAGCTAAAGATTGGGCCGGCTTTATGGCGGAAGATTATGAAGTTATCGTGACCATATATGAGAAAGTCCATCAAAAATAAGTCTGTGACTTGTATTTTTTAGCACAACCCCTTAAAATAAATGGACACCCCTGCCGCCTGCAGGGGTTATTTTACGAAAGGTAGAGACGAATATGTTTGAAAACATCCGTTCCTTAAATGAAAAATATGAAGAGCTGAACCGTATGATGGCCGATCCTGCGGTGTTGTCCAATCCTCAGGAGTTAAAAAAAGCGGCCAAAGCCCGCGCCGATTTGGAAGATGTGGTGTTGGCTTGGCGAGAATATGTGCGTCTTTCCGAAGAACTTGATGAAGCCAAAATGATGCTGGAAGATGGACTGGATGACGAACTTTTGACGCTGGCTAAAGATGAGGTGCGCGCCCTTACGGAAATGACCGATGAGTTGGAAGAAAAAATCAAGCGTTTGTTGCTGCCCAAAGATCCCAATGATGAACGCAATGTGATTATGGAAATTCGAGCCGGCACCGGCGGGGATGAAGCTGCGCTTTTTGCAGCCGATCTTTTTCGAATGTATACCCGATATGCAGAAGATCAGCATTGGAAAATTGACGTGATGAACACCAATGAAACCGATGGGGGCGGCTATAAAGAAATCACCTTTATGATTGTGGGAAAAGGTGCCTATTCGCGCTTGAAGTTTGAAG
>JAEZVS010000057.1 GCA_023443145.1 Bacillota bacterium
GTCTTCATGAGCGCGTGCGAGAATTTCTTCGAAGAGATCTTGAGCATGAGGATTATATGGTACCAAATCCCACTTTTTCAGATTTCGTTCGTTGAGATCTGCATGACTAATGATGATCTGTAGCTTATCGTCACTTAATCGTTTAAACTTCATTTAGACACCTCCGTTAGAGAATGCCGCTACACTCTAGAGCTACAATATACGATATAAGATAGGTTTGTCAAGACCTATTAATATAGTCGTGAAACGGCAATTGAGCGACGGCATTTAATCGCATGTGCGACACTTCACCACGCAATAATTTATAATATGCAGCCGAACCAATCATCGCCGCATTATCTGTACAATAAGCCGGATCAGGTAAAAGCAGCGTTTTATTTTCTTGCGAAGCCATCTGTGTAAATTGCTTTCTTAAAGATGAATTGGCCGATACCCCACCTGCCAGCATGATGGTTTTAACATCAAATGATTCACTGGCTTGAATGGTTTTTTCCGTAAGTGTATCTACAACTGTTTTTTGAAAAGAGGCTGCCACATCCGCCACATCAATGTCATTGCCTTTCATCTTTTCTTGATTTAAATAGTTGAGTACAGCACTTTTAAGACCGCTGAAGCTAAAATCATAAGGTGATGACAATCGAGCTTTAGGGAAATTGACGGCATTTTCATTTCCTTTTTTAGCCAGCAAATCAATTTGGGGTCCGCCGGGATATCCCAAACCTAAGGCACGAGCCACCTTGTCATATGCTTCTCCGGCAGCATCATCCAGTGTTTTACCCAAGCTTTCATAATGACCATGATCTTGTATGCGTATGATGTTGGTGTGTCCCCCGCTGACAACCAAACAAATAGCCGGAAATGTCAAAGCGCGATGCGTCAGCATATTGGCATAAATATGACCTTCTATATGATGAACGCCAATCAAAGGTTTTCCTAAAGAAAAGGCCAGACCTTTAGCAGCTGAAACACCCACCAATAATGCCCCCACCAACCCGGGCCCGTAAGTTACCGCCACTGCATCCAGTTCATCCGGTGCAACACCACTCTGATGCAAGGCTTCTTGAATAACGAGATGAATATATTCCAAATGTTTTCGAGAGGCAAGTTCCGGGACCACGCCACCGAAATGTTGATGTAGTGCAATTTGTGTACTGACCACGTTTGACAACACATCAACGCCATTGCGCACCACTGCACAAGACGTTTCATCACAACTGGTTTCTATGGCCAGGATGGTTTTATCCATCATACCCCTCTCCTTTCCTTCGAAAACAAAAGCGCATCTGTTCCATCGTAATAGGCTGCACGCACACCGAATTGTTGGAACCCCAATTTTTGATACAAGGCGATGGCCGGTGCATTGTGGCGATTCACCTCTAAAAAGATGCGTTCTACATTCAGAAGATATAAGGTCTTTATCGCATATGAGAGCAACTGTTGGCCATAGCCTAAACGCTGTTCACCGGAAGACACTGCAATACGCAACAATTCCGCTTCATCCAACACAATTTGAAAAATGGCATATGCGCAAAGCACGCCTTCATGAACACCGGAAAAAGCGAGCGTTGTCGGATTTGCTAATTGTTCCCTCAGCTGTGAAAGACGCCAAGGATGTGCAAATGCGCTTTGTTCTATTTCTGCTACTAATGGAAGATCTTCCACCTTCAAAACGCCACACTCAAACATCGAGATATTCACCCGGATGTGCCTCTTCCCAACGAATAACCGCCTCCGACTGTCGGATATAAAGCGGTTCAATGTGCAAGTCATTAGAATGGCGTGATGATGCTAAAATATTTTCTGCCAAATACGCAAGACGATCGGCTCGAACATATCGATCTATTCCGGTGAAACACTCAAACGGCGCTTTCAGATGCTGCGACAACTCATCGCTCAACACATCAAGTGCATCGCCTACAAATAAAACCGGCTCATCTCCATGCAACGCGTGTAAAAAATCCGTCAACGGCATGGCCTGATACTCGCTTAACCGCAAGATGCCGCCTGCTTGCCCCTGATAAACAGCACAGTAAACTTCTCCACGGCGTGCATTCATTATAGGGCAAATCTTTCCGCGCCAATGTCGTCCATTTTCTGCCAAAACATCTAAAGTTGGGACTGCCACTAGTGGCACCTTTCGTCCTTGAGCCAAACCTTTGGCTGTAGAAATGCCAATGCGCAGGCCCGTAAATGAGCCGGGACCTTGGGTCACCGCCACACAGTCCACTTCTCGAACATCGCGTTGAATGAGAGAAAAGCCGGCCTCAACCATGGGCATGAGTTGCTCTGAATGGGTGAGTCCGGTATTGAGCTGGGCTTGAAATAAAATACGCCCATTCTCATAAAAAGCCACAGAAGCCGTAATAGAAGACGTGTCCAATGCGAGAATCACTGCCATTCACCCCTCAATAAAATGCGGGAACAACCCTCATCTGTCATCGTCATCATTCTCCCTTCGGGATGATGTGTCAAATGAACAGACAGATGATCCGGCGGAAGCAAGCTCGCCAATTGCTCTGCCCATTCAATAACCAAAACGCCTTGATGATTCAACAAATCCTCTAAGCCGATGTCATAGGCTTCTTCCGGATGATTAAGGCGATAAGCATCCATATGATATAAAGGCAGCCGGCCCGAGTGATATTCTGAAAGTATTGTGAACGTTGGGCTGGTCACATCTTCCAGAACACATAAACCTCTTGCCAGCCCTTGCGTGAAGGTGGTTTTTCCGCTGCCCAGATCTCCCGTTAACCATAAAGTATCTCCGGCACGCAAATAAGCGGCAAAGGTTTCCGCAAATTTCTGAAGCGCCTGTGCAGATTGAAAAATCTTCTCTTCCAAAACAAATCCCTTCCCGAAAAAAGATAAAAAAATGAGGTGTTTCAGCGTGCTGAAACACCATAAAGAATGGGCCCACCTGGCATCGAACCAGGGACCGTCCGGTTATGAGCCGGATGCTCTGCCGCTGAGCTATAGGCCCAACACCGCACATCGGAATGTACGTATTCTATCAAATATATGTAAATTAGTCAAGATAATCTTTTAATTTGCGGCTGCGACTGGGATGGCGGAGTTTACGTAAAGCTTTGGCTTCAATTTGACGGATGCGTTCACGGGTGACGCCGAATTCTTGCCCGACTTCTTCTAACGTGCGGGAACGGCCGTCATCCAAACCAAAACGCAAACGCAAAACTTTTTCTTCACGCGGAGTCAGCGTGTCAAGCACTTCTTCCAACTGCTCTTTTAAAAGAACATAGCTCGCAGCTTCATCCGGTGCGGGCGCATCTTCATCTTCAATAAAATCGCCCAAATGACTGTCTTCTTCTTCGCCAATTGGCGTTTCCAAAGATACCGGTTCTTGCGCAACTTTTTGAATTTCACGCACACGCTCAGGGGTCAGTTCCATAACCGCGCCGATTTGTTCCGGCGTCGGATCAGTGCCCAATTCTTGCAGCAATTGGCGCGACACCCGCACCAACTTATTAATGGTTTCAACCATATGCACCGGAATGCGAATGGTTCTTGCCTGATCGGCAATGGCACGGGTAATGGCTTGACGAATCCACCAAGTGGCATAGGTGCTGAACTTAAAACCTTTACTATAATCAAATTTTTCTACAGCTTTTAAAAGACCGAGATTGCCTTCTTGTATCAAATCCAGAAAGAGCATTCCACGGCCAACATAACGCTTGGCAATACTAACCACTAATCGAAGATTCGCTTCCGCCAGCTGATTTTTGGCCTCTTCATCGCCCTCTTGCATGCGTTTGGCCAACTCAACTTCTTCTTCTGCGCTTAAAAGCGAAACGCGCCCAATCTCCTTCAAATACATCCGTACCGGATCATCAATGCCAACATCGTCCGGAACACTTAAATCCAGTTCAACTTCTTCTGTCTCATCTGCCACCTCATGAAGGTCCGATTCATCGGGACCGTCATCCAGATCAAGAACCGATGACATATTTTTGGCTGCACCGCCATCAGGTTCCACGTCTTTGAGATTGACGCCCACTTGATTCAGCTGCTCAAATAGGGCGTCCATATCTTCAGCGGACAATTCCATTTCTTCCAGAACATCTCCTATTTCTGCATAGGAAAGCTCTCCTTTGTCTTGTCCCAGAGTCAGTAATTTGGAAATGGTCTCTTGTACCTTTTCTTGATCTTTATTTCCTTTATTGACATCTGTCATCGGATTAAGTCTCCCTTCCCAGCTGTCGCTCCAATGTGGTTTTAAGCGCCAGCAATTGCTCCAGACGATTAAGAAGCTGAACCTCATCAGAGCTGGCGCTGGTGTGTTGTAATTGATTCAGACTTTGAACGGTTTGTTGATATTGTTCTGACACATACGCATATTGAACTTCCAACAAAAGCAATAGAAAGCGCTCGTCGGCATTTTCAGTAGAAGCCATGTCTTCCATTGTATGCATCATGCTTGTCACTTCTGAAATGTGAGTCTGAGGAACTTGTGCAATAGAGGGCACATCACCGTCTAAATAGCATTCTTTCATTGAGAGATATAAACTCTTTGCAGATTCATCAAACAAGTTTACGCCACCTGCTTGCTCAATTTTTTCAATGCGTGACGGCTTTTCAATAAGAAAAGCTAAAATGCTCGCCGTACGATCGCTATAGGGCGCCTCAACGTCTCGAGGCATCGGCTTTATTTCTTCTGTTCGGTCATGCTCAGTCCGCTGATGTCGAGACTGTCGACGCATATATTGGCGCCATTCACTTTGCACGCTTTGTGCGCTCATACCCAAAGCGTCCGATACCAATTTAAAATCGTGATCCAACGCTGCCGGACTTTTATGATAACGAATGAGCGGAATGATCTGATCTAAAACATTCATGCGATCTTCTATGCGGCTGATATCACGATCTTCCAATAATGTGCGCACATAAAACAGCAAGCCTTCTGTAGCATCGGCCACATGAACATTCATTTCTGCAACACCATATTTTTTAATAAAATCATCCGGGTCGTCACCATGAGGCAAATCCAATACCCGTGCATGACCACCCAAAGCTTCAATACGGTCGATACTTTTTAAAGTTGCATTTTTACCGGCCGTGTCGGCATCAAACGATGTGACAAAATGATATGTATGACGCATTAATTTTTTTATTTGCTGCTCCGTCAAGGCTGTTCCCAAAGGAGCCACCACCTGATCCAAACCGTGCTGGTGACAGGAAATAACATCCATATAGCCTTCCACAATGATCACTTGATCATGTTCACGAATGGCTTTTTTGGCCAGATTTAAACCATAAAGTGTGTCGCTTTTATGAAAAAGCGGGGTTTCAGCAGAGTTCAGATATTTTTGCGGAGCCTTGTCAAGCTCAATGATTCGACCTCCGAAAGCAATCGTTTCTCCTTTTTCATTTTTAATCGGGAAAATCAAGCGATCTCGAAATCGATCATAAAGCGTGCCGTTTTGTCTGGGCATGGAAAGGCCCAGCATGCATAATTCTTCTTTTGAGACGCCTTTTTTCAAAAGCCAGTTGCTTAAATTGCTCCAACCGCCAATCGTTGCCCCCAAAGAAAAACGATCAATCATATCATCCGACAACTGTCGCTCTTTCAAATATTGGCGAAACGGCGCACCATGTTTGGACTTTAATGCATGCATGTAAAACTGAGCGGCCATTTCGTTAATGCTGATAAGGCGTGCTCTACGCTTTTTTTGAACCATTTCCGCCTGGCTAAGCGCACGTTCCGGAATATGGACGCCCACTTCCTGCGCCAGTTTTCTAACCGCCTCCGGAAACGTCAGCTGTTCTATTTGCATGATGAAGCTAAACACATTGCCCCCGGCGCCGCAGCCAAAGCAATGATAAAACTGTTTGGTGGCAGACACTGAAAAAGAGGGCGTTCTTTCATTATGAAAAGGGCAAAGACCAAAATAGTTATTGCCTTTTTTACTCAGAGACACATAACGACCAATCACTTCAGCAATATCCACTTTAGACGCAACATCATCAATAACATCTTGTGGAATGATATTTGATCGATCAGACATAAATCGGCCTCCCACAAAAATGAAAAACTCCGATCAGAAAGCCGATACGGAGCAAAAGGTGTAAACATATTGCATTTTATTATATCAGGAAAACGCCTGAATGTAAACAGCAGGCCTTTATTATGGTGCCACTGCTAACGTGATTCTCCCCAAGGTACGAATAAATGTCTCAGCGCAAAATGGAGCACTGTTATTATCCATCATTTTTCAAAACAAAATGTTATGACACGCCGATAAAAGATCGGGGCATCGTTAGATCTTTAAAAAGTGCAATGCAGAAATTATCCGTCATGCCTGATATATAATCTGCAACACTTTGTTCAACGCCATCCGTCTCAGCAATGTCTTGGTAAAATGCGGGCATGGCTTCCGGATGCTGAAGAAAATGAGAAAAAAGATAGTCCACCACATAGCTGGCACGATCTCGCTCTAATTTGCATACCTCACCATGATATATTTCCTCAAACAAAAAAGTCCGTATACCTTGTAATGCCTCATGCACCGGCGCGCTGAATAACAATACAGGATGGTCCGGTCTTTCTTCTTCAAGTTTCAGTCCTTCACTCACCAAATCATTGACCAGCGTAGTAATCCGCTCTGAAAGACTGTGTCCAAGCACATCTGTATACGCTTTGGGTAAAGAAGACTCCGTGAGCAATCCCGCACGAATACTATCATCAATATCGTGCTGCACGTAGGCGATTTTATCGGCGTATCGAATGAGCTGTCCTTCCAAAGTGTGTGCCATACGTGCGCCTTCGCCGAAACCGCTGTGGTGCACCACCCCGTCTAGGACTTCCCAGCTGAGATTGAGACCGGGATCACCGTTGTGTTTTTCGATTTTTGTCAGCACGCGCACGCTGTTAAGATTATGCTTAAATCCACGTGACAAACGTCGGTTCAGCACCTCTTCTCCACAATGGGCAAAAGGCGTATGTCCCACATCATGAGCCAGTGCAATGGCTTCCACCAGGTCCACATTCAAACGTAAAG
>JAEZVS010000092.1 GCA_023443145.1 Bacillota bacterium
GATATTTTGCTTTTTCTTTAAAACGTTTCAGTACAAATTCTTTTTTCATAGATATCCTCCACTCGTGATAACCCATTATATCACATCAATGTCTTTTGAAAAGATTTCTCCGGAACTTAACGAAAACTTCTATTGGACATGTACCAGGATGCACGCCTCAAAATCGCACTAGGAAAATGAGATATGCCGTTTTAAACAAATCTGTGTTCAAAAAGAAGATAGTTTCTTTTAATACTATTTAATGGATTGTTGTTTGCATAGAAAAAACAATTGAACAAAGGGTGTGTAAAAATGAAAAAGTTTGTTGTTTTATGCTTTATATTGATGTTATCTCTTGGTCTTTGTGCTTGCCTCAATGACACTGGCGGCAACGTCAGTGACGTACAGATTATAAACGTACCATCTGAAATATATTCACAAGCTGAAATAGACTCGGCGATACAACTGGTAAAAAATGATTTTGCAACCGACGATTGGCACGGCTGTACGCTAAAAGAACTTTATTACGCCGGAGACAGCATCACAAAAGACGCTCAGAAACGGGCGTCTCTATATAAGGGAGATGAGGTTATGGTACTCATGTCTTCTTTTTACGTCGATTCAAGCGGAGGGGACACTTTTAATCCGAACAGCACTTACGACAGGTGGAACTGGATCTTGGTTCGAACATCTAAGGGCTCGTGGAGACTTGTTGATACGGGATATTGATCATACGATAATATAAATCCCTGCACCACGGCGGTGCAGGGATTTATTTAAGCTTTATTTTGATGAAGCCATTCGCGAGCATCTCGCAAAGCGTCTTCGACTTGTTCATAACCCGGAGCACCTAAAGTGTTGCGCCGAGCCACACAACGCTCCACAGAAATGGCCTCATACACATCTTTTTCAATGCGCGCGTCGGCTTGCTTAAAAGCATTCAAATCAAGGTCTTCTAAGTTCTTTCCTTCATTCAAACATTGTGCCACCAATTCTCCAACAACCCGATGCGCATCTCGGAAAGGCAATCCTTTCACCACCAAATAATCAGCGAGATCGGTGGCATTGGTAAAGCCGCCACGAGCCGCTTCAGCCATACGATCTTTTTTGACACGCATGGTCGCCATAAGCGGTGTCATCATAAATAGGCATTTCTGCCAAGTGTCCAAGGCATCAAACAAACCTTCTTTATCTTCTTGCATGTCTTTATTATACGCCAAAGGTAGGCTTTTCATCGTCATAAGGAGGGCCATCAAGTGTCCGGTCACACGCCCGGTTTTTCCCCGCACCAATTCAGCAATGTCCGGATTTTTCTTTTGCGGCATAATCGATGAGCCGGTGCTGTAAGCGTCATCCAAATCTACAAAAGAAAATTCCTGACTGGACCAAAGTATAATTTCTTCAGACAGACGAGACAGGTGCATCATACTGGTTGCAGCTGCATAAAGCACATCCAGCACAAAATCCCGATCACTGACGCCGTCCATTGAATTACGGGAAGGTGCATCAAAATCCAACATGGCGGCAGTGGCATAACGATCAAGCGGATAAGTGGTGCCCGCCAAAGCACCACTGCCGAGAGGCATGATATTATTGTTTTTTTGCCAATCATCCAAACGGGCCACGTCTCTCCGGAACATGTCTACATAAGCCAGCAGATGATGGGCAAAAGTCACCGGCTGTGCCCGCTGTAAATGAGTATATCCCGGCATAATGGTATGCACATGGCTATCCGCCAACGTTACCAAGGTTTCAATCCAATCCACCAAAAGAGAGCGTATATTGGCGACGCCGTCTCTTACATACATACGCAAATCCACTGCGACCTGATCGTTCCGGCTACGCCCTGTATGGAGTTTTTTACCAACCTCCCCTACTTTTTCAGTTAGAAGGCGTTCCACGTTCATGTGAATGTCTTCATCCGCCGGATCAAACTGCACCAAACCGGCCTCAATATCTTGCTCCACCGCTTGCAGACCTGCCACCAATTGCTTGGCCTCTTCTTTTGTGATAACCCCCACATTGCCCAACATGGTGGCATGGGCTATGCTGCCACGAATATCGTAATGATAGAGCTTTTGATCAAAGCCGATAGATGAATGAAAATCTTCCATCAATTGGTCGCTGTCTTTTTGAAAGCGACCGCCCCACATTTTCGCCATGTCCTCTCCTTATTTTTGCTTTAAGTTTTGTTTCATCAACGCATTCACTTTCAGCGGCAACCCAAAGAGATTGATGAACCCTTCCGCATCTGCTTGATTGTATACTTCATCTTCTCCAAAGGTAACAAATTCCTCATTATACAATGAGTATGGAGACGTCATACCGGCGCTATGGCAATTGCCTTTATAAAGTTTCATGCGTACTTCACCGGTCACCACCTTTTGGGTTTCATTCACAAACGCATCCATCGCTTCCCGCAAGGGCGTAAACCAGCAACCATCATAAACCAATTCCGAATAACGATTGGCCAGCGTTTCTTTAAAGGCCATTGTTGAGCGGTCGAGAGTGAGGGTTTCCAAAGCGCGATGGGCTTCGAAAAGCAATGTGCCACCGGGCGTTTCATAAACGCCGCGAGATTTCATGCCCACCAGACGGTTTTCGACCATATCCAAGATGCCCACACCATGTCGAGCAGCCAATGCATTTGCTTTTTCCAAAATATGAAGTGGGGACAACTCCTCACCGTTAAGTGCCACCGGATTTCCATTTTCAAAGCGAACCGTAACATATTCGGCTTCATCCGGTGCATTCTCCGGACGGTTACAAATTAAGCAGAGATCTTCCAGAGGTTCGTTGGCCGGATCTTCCAAATCGGCTCCTTCATGAGATAGATGCAAGACATTACGATCCATGCTATAGGGACGCTTTTTAGTAACAGGCACCGGAATACCGTGGGCTTCAGCAAAGTCAACAGCATCTTCACGGCTTTTAATATCCCAAATCCGCCAAGGCGCTATGATTTTCGTTTCCGGAGAAAGAGCCTTGATGGTTAATTCAAAACGCACCTGATCGTTTCCTTTGCCCGTCGCGCCATGTGCAATATAATCGGCACCTTCTTTTTTTGCAACGTCTACCAATGCTTTGGAAATCACCGGACGAGCACAGGAAGTGCCTAATAGATATTTGTTCTCATAAAGAGCACCTGCGCGAAGCACAGGAAAGACATAATCTTTTACAAATTCTTCTTTTAAGTCCATAATGTATACTTTGCTGGCGCCACTGGCAATGGCTTTATCGTGTACAATATCCAGCTCGTCTCCCTGCCCCACATCCGCACAGCAGGCAATGACTTCACAGTCATCGTAATTTTCTTTCAACCAAGGGATAATGATGGATGTATCCAAACCACCGGAATACGCCAATACCACTTTAGACATATGATTTTCCTCCTTAACTCATGACAGCCGCCATAATGGCTTTATGCGCATGCAATCTGTTTTCCGCTTCATCAAATACAACGCTTCCAGGCCCTTCAATGACATCATCCGTCACTTCATAACCACGGTAAGCCGGCAAACAGTGTAAAAAGATGGCATCCGATGCTGCATGCGCCATCGCTGCCCCATCTACCTGATAACCTTGAAAAGCCTTTTCCCGTGCTGCTTTTTCATCCTCTTGTCCCATACTGGCCCAGGTGTCGGTATAAACCACATCAGCGTGATCGACAGCGGCTGCAAAATCATGGCCAATGTTGAGCTGTGCGCCGCTTTCTTTCGCAAATGTTTCTGCCAATGCAATGATTTCTGCATCGGGCTCATATCCCTTAGGTGTGGCCACACGCATGTTCATGCCCACCAATGCGCTACCAATTAAAAGAGAGTGGGTGACATTGTTTCCATCACCGACATAAGCCAACGTCTGCCCTTTCAGAGCGCCTTTATGCTCCATAATCGTCATAAAGTCAGCGATGATCTGTGTGGGATGAAATAAATCAGTAAGACCGTTGATAACAGGTACATCGGCATATTCGGCCAATTCTTCAACATCACGATGGGCATAGGTTCTAATAAGAATACCATCTGTCATGCGCGAAAGCACCCGCGCCGTATCTTTAATCGGCTCTCCGCGACCCAATTGCATATCGTTTGCATTTAAAAATATGGCCTGTCCGCCCAATTGATACATGCCCACCTCAAACGCCAAACGCGTACGCGTTGACGCTTTTTGAAAAATCATAGCCAAACTTTTTCCTTTTAAGAGCGGGTGGGGCGTTCCTTCTTTTTGCTCTTTTTTTAACCGAAGACCTAAGGTTACCAATGACATTATGTCATGCTCTGTAAAATCTTTCAACGATAAAAAATCCCGTCCGCTGAGATTGCTCATATTATCCTCCTAAATCAAGTTCACACAAAATACAATATTTTTAAATCCAACGCAGGCTGCGTAATAATAAGGACGAATCTTAAGTTGTTTTAGCCGATTTAGCGGTACTCGTACGGCCTCATCATATTCGTCCACATTGTATATAACAAAATCATCCTTCTCCTGCTGAATGTAGACGTTATAATACCATCGGCTTTCTATACCGGCCTCATCCATCCATTTTACGTTAATATATCTTATTTTCTTTTTATCTCGATTTAGAAAATCCATACAATCTGCCAAAAGAGCCTGCGCATCCGAAAATGTATAAATAAAGTCATTCATGAGCAGAACCCGATGCCTGACTATGACGATTGCTCCATTCTTTAAGCTCTCGTCCTTCCTTTAACAGTTTTCGTAAGCGAATCTCGTCTTCTGACACAAGAGCAGAACGCAAGTCGTTTAAATGCAAAACGAGCTCATCGATTTCAGCAACAAGTGCTTTGTGATTCATGAGAAATAGTTCTGTCCACATATTTTCATCCAATTTGGCCACCCGGGTCATGTCACGGAAACTTCCGGCGCTAAAACCCATCTCTTTCCGCACCGTGGGACTTTTAATATAGGCACTTGAAACCACATGGGCCAATTGTGATGTATAGGCAATGATGCGATCATGCTCTTCAGGTGTCGTCTCCACCAATTCTCTAAAACCCATGTCATCAGAAAGAATCTGAAGCTTACTCCAGGCATCCGATTGATCCTTCCGGATGCCGGTGAGCAGTAAAGTAGCGCCATAAAAGAGATCCGAGGAAGCTGACGGATAGCCAAACTGCTCACGCCCGGCCATAGGGTGGCCTCCGATAAATTGAGGCCCGTCTTCTTTAAATAAATCAGACAAAGCCTTATAAATTCGACTTTTAACGCCACATGTATCCATAACCACAGCGTTTTTATTAAATTTTTCCCAATTTTCCTGAACAAATCGAATGGTTTTCTTAGGATGAAGTGATATAATGATGACGTCTGCTGAACGAAAATCGAGATCTGTTGCCCGATGGGCAATGGCGCCTTCATCGAGGGCCAGACTCATCGTGTTTGAATCAATATCCAAACCGCTGATATGATGGCGCCCACTTTTATGCAGCGCTTTGGCCATAGACCCGCCAATGAGGCCGAGGCCCACAATCACAATATTCATGCCATACCGCCTTTCTGCGCTTTGAATTATTATACATCCATCTGGATATTTATGCAAGCCTTTTGCATTAAATTCTACTTAACTTCTGTTTATTTAAGGAGACGTTTTATGAACGCTGAACTCATCGCTGTCGGTACAGAAATTCTTGCCGGCGACGTGTTGGATACCAATACTGCTTGGCTGGCCCGGGAACTTCATGCCCTGGGCATCCATATCTACCACCGCCATGTTGTTGGAGACAACATGGGGCGCATTACCGAATTACTGAGCGCAACCAGCAAACGCGCCGATTTGGTTATAGTCACCGGCGGTTTGGGTTCGACTTATGATGATATCACCAAACAAGCCTTGGCACAAGCCGCCCAATTACCTCTGGTCGAAAGTAAGGAAGCCATAGAGGCATACAACACATACTTTGCAAAAGTGGGACGCCGGCCGTCTGAGAATATCATTCGTCAAGCTTGGGTTCCTGAAGGCAGCACCATTTATCCTAATTCTGCCGGTCTGGCTCCTGGCATCGGCTTATCGTTAAATAGGGCCTGGGTGGTGCTGCTTCCAGGACCGCCACATGAAATGCAGGCTACATTCCGTGAGAGTGTCGTCCGGGATTTTTTCAAAATCCGTAAGGGTGCACTTTTTACCGATAATATACATATATACGGTTTGGGAGAAGCTGAAATAGATAAACAGCTGAGAGACTATATGCCTCATCTCACCAATCCCACTGTAGCACCTTATGTGGCCGATGGAGAAGTGATTTTACGCGTGCGGACATATGCCGGTTCTGAACGAGAAGCTGTTTTATTATCCACACCGGTGATTGACCATATTCGCCAAACATTTCCAAAACATGTTTATGGCGTCAATACCGAAAGTTTGGAAGCAACGCTGGCGCCCATATTGATGGCCCGCCAACTCACCGTATGTACTGCTGAAAGCTGCACCGGCGGTCTCATAATGAAAAAGCTTACCGATCCGCCAGGTGCATCCGCTTATTTTCGCGGCGGCATATGCGCTTATAATAACGAAGTCAAATCAGGCGTTTTGCAAGTGTGTGAGGACACACTTGATACCTTTGGTGCCGTTTCAGAAGAGACTGTGCGGGAAATGTGCATTGGTGGCGCCCGTCTCTTTCATACCGACATCTCAGTTGCCACCACCGGTGTGGCCGGACCTTCCGGCGGAAGCACTGAAAAGCCGGTTGGTCTCGTGTGGATCGGCCTTTATTATAAAGGTGAGGTATTTACCGAGCGATTTATCGCCTCTCCTTTGGTGTCTTCTTCCCGAGAACGTGTACGAGAAGCGGCCAGTAAAAGGGCGCTGTTTATGCTGCACCAATTTCTCTGTCGCCACATCTAATTTAAAGTTTTTCTCTATTTTATACAAAAAAGGGCCTTCATTATTAATGAAGGCCCTTTTACTCATGCAGCCGGTTTTTCAGTTTGTTTTTCTTCCGCTTTGGGTTCTTTATTTTCTGTTTTGGCTTTGTCATCAGCTTTTGCGCTGCCTTCACTTTGCGCTTTATCCTGTGTTGCTTTCTGCGCTTTTTGAGCAGCTTCCTGTGCTTTGGCCATGAGTTTGTCAGGATTGAACTCGTCTAATAAATACTCAATTTTCGCTTTTTCTTTAAGTT
>JAEZVS010000132.1 GCA_023443145.1 Bacillota bacterium
CGGTTCATTGGGGCCTATTGGCATGCCTAATGATATTCCTATTTATGCGGATCTTGCATTGAAAGATCGAGTAAATATGGTGGTAGGCGCCAATAAAGATAATTGGCACATTAAAAACGTTTCCATGAGCCGTGACGCTGTCGTGGAAGCCTATGCCGATTTGCGTGAGGTTGAAGAAGGGGACGTATGTCCAGTGTGTCATGGGCAGCTTAAATTTAAGCGCGGCATCGAGGTTGGCCAAGTATTCAAGTTGGGAACAAAATATTCTGATAGCATGAACGCGGCTGTTTTAGACGACCATGGGAAAAGCAGGATTCTACATATGGGCTGCTATGGTATTGGTGTCAGTCGCACCATAGCAGCTGCAGTAGAACAAAACCACGATGATAAAGGAATCATTTGGCCCAAAACCATTGCTCCTTATAAAGTGCATTTGGTTGTGGTAAATATGAAGGACGAACAGCAAGCCGAGATGGGCGAACATCTCTATCAACGTCTTCTAGATGCCGGTTTTGATGTTCTTTATGATGATCGCAAAGAACGAGCCGGAGTTAAATTTAACGATGCAGATCTTATTGGTATTCCGGTACGTTTGACCATTGGAAAAAACAGCATACAAAATCTTTCTGTGGAGTGGACGGAACGCAAGACCGGAGAGATGGAAGTGATGGCTCTGGCCGATGTTGTTTCAAAACTAAATGATTATTATCGAAACTGAACCTAAGGAAAGGAGGGATGGGCATGTCGGTAGCGGAAGACAAAGCAATGAATGCTAAAGATGACGCTCTGCAGGCCTATCTCGACGCGAGCAGTATTTCAAAAGTAAATGTGCACACGGTTTCAGATCGCATTGAGCTTTTGCTTTGCGTGCCATATTGGCCTGAGGTTTACCTATATGAACGCATTCAGGCTTATTACTCTGCACAATTTCCTACAAGTATTTACTTTGATTGGCTGCCAATTTGTTCCAATAACGCATCTCTTGAAAAACTTATCCATTCGCCTTTTTTTGTAAAATTACTGAGAAACAGAGAACCGGCGCTTATGCCGTGGTTGCAAGGGGCCAAATGGACGCTGGATGATAAAAAACTTTCTCTGACCATGGCCAATGCCATGAGCTGTCAGCACATGGAACGTTTGGCCGGTGCGAATCGCTTGGCAGATTTGCTACATGTGATGACCGGTGTGCGACCGGACATAGAATTACTGAATGGTGAACCTTTCCATACAGCAGATGTGCAGCCTCTAAATCTTATACGTGAAAAACCTGAAGAAGTGCGGTCACCGATAAAAGAGACGACATCACTGAATCGTAGTTTGGCTTCTCATCATAGAGCCACTAAAAAGAAAAGCGCTCGAAACGAAGATATTATTTACGGTAAAAAAATCAATGCCGTTCCCTGTGACATTTCTTCCATTACAGAAGAAGAAAATAGAGTTTGCTGTCAAGGAACTGTTTTTGATTTAGATAGCCGTGAATTAAAAAGCGGTCGAATATTGGTGACTTTTTCTTTAACAGATCAAAGCGACAGCATTGATTGCAAGTTCTTCTGTGAGAAAGAAGAATTGGATGAAATCAGGTCTTATATCAAAAAGGCGTCGGCCATAAAAGTGCAAGGATCGGTACAAATAGATCGATACGCTCAAGAACTGACGTTTCTTCTGCAGAGTATTAATCGCGCCACTTTGGCCTGTCGGTTGGATCAAGCGGCAAAGAAACGTGTCGAACTCCATTTACACACCCAAATGAGCAATATGGACGGGGTATCCTCTTTGGCAGAGCTCGTTAAATTGGCTTCAGATTTGGGACATACACACATGGCGCTTACCGATCACGGCGTGGTACAAGGTTTTCCGGACGCCTATCAACTAGGAAAAAAATATGGAGTGACCATTATTTACGGGATGGAAGCCTATATTTTCGATGACACCATTCCCGATAACCAACGTCCTAAAACGTATCATTGTATTTTATTAGCCAAAAATATGACCGGTCTAAAGAATTTATACAAATTGACTACCGAATCTCATCTAAGATATTTTAAGCGTCATCCACGCATCCCAAAACGACTGGTGAACTATGCGCGTGAAGGGCTTATCGTCGGCAGTGCTTGTGAAGCTGGAGAACTGATGCAACATCTGATTCATCATCCTGACGATGATGCGGGATTAAAAGAACTGGCATCGTTTTATGATTACATCGAGATTCAGCCACTGGCCAATAATGAATTTATGATTCGAAAAGGTCTCGCAGAAGATAAAGAAGCCTTGATACGGCTTAATAAGCGTCTTTGGCAACTTGGCCAGGATATTGACAAACCGGTGATTGCCACCTGTGATGTACACTTTGCCAACAAAGAAGATGCAGTATTTCGCAGTATTTTAATGGAAAGCAAAGGCTTTACTGACGCTGAACAGCAGGCGCCTTTATATTATCGGACGACAGATGAAATGTTGGAGGAATTTTCATATCTTGGAGAAGATGAAGCATGGAAAGTGGTGGTCGAAAATCCCAACCGAGTGGCAGAGGAAGTATCGTTGTTAAAACCCGTGCCCGATGAATTGTTTGCGCCGGAAATTCAAGGCGCAGAAGAAAAAATTGAATCCTTAACCATGAATAAAGCGCATGCTCTTTATGGTAGTGACCTTCCTGACATTGTGCAAAAACGCATTAAAAAAGAATTGAAAGCCATTATCGGCAACGGGTTTGCTGTGCTTTACCTGATTGCCCATGAATTGGTACGAAAATCCAACTCTGACGGATATATTGTTGGTTCTCGGGGGTCTGTGGGCTCTTCTCTGGTGGCCTATTTTGCAGGCATTACTGAGGTGAACGCATTGCCACCGCATTATCGCTGCCCATGCTGTTGTTTCACTCGTTTTGATGAATCGGGCACCTATGGAACAGGAATCGACATGCCTGATGCAGACTGCCCGCATTGCGGTACTAAGCTTGAAAAATGCGGTTTCAATATACCTTTTGAAATATTTTTAGGTTTCAAAGGAGATAAGGTGCCGGATATTGATTTAAATTTTTCCGGTGATTACCAGGGGCGCGCGCATGCTTTTACTGAAGAATTATTCGGTAAAGATAATGTATTCCGTGCAGGGACCATTGCAACCGTAGCAGAAAAAACAGCGTATGGTTATGTGAAAAAGTATTTTGACAGTCGCGGCGTGAACCATAGAAATGCTGAAATCAATCGACTAAGAAACGGATGCACCGGTGTAAAAAGGACCACTGGTCAACATCCGGGGGGATTAATGGTCATACCAAAAGGTATAGATGTGCATGAGTTTACACCACTTCAACGTCCTGCTGACGATGTGAAGTCAGAAACAGTTACCACTCACTTCGACTACCATTCCATAAATGAGCGTTTGGTCAAATTAGATCTTCTTGGACATGATGACCCCACAGTTATAAAAATGCTGGAAGATATAACAGGCGTCGATGTAAAAGACATTCCGTTGGATGATCCCTCAACCATGTCGCTTTTTTCGTCGACAGATGCCATTGGCATTTCGCCGGAAAGATTAAAGAGCACAGTGGCCACATATGGCATTCCGGAATTTAATACCAAATTTACCCGGCAAATGTTGGAGGATTCTAAGCCGGATAATTTTGCAGGACTTTTACGCATCAGCGGCTTTTCGCACGGCACTGATGTGTGGTTAAACAACGCGCAAGATTTAATAAGAAGTGGAACAGCCACGGTAACAGAAGCCATATCGACACGAGACGATATTATGATCTTCCTAATTGATTGCGGCCTCGAAGCCAGCGTTGCGTTTGCTATCATGGAGAAGGTGAGAAAAGGCAAAGGCATCAGCAGCGAGCATGAAGCAATTATGGAGGAGCAACACGTGCCCAAGTGGTTTATCGAGTCTTGTAAAAAAATTAAATACCTCTTTCCTAAAGCGCATGCCGTTGCTTATGTGATGATGGCATATCGAATTGCCTGGTTTAAAATCAACCATCCTTTGGCTTTTTATGCCAGTTATTTTACGGTGCGAGGAATAGATGACTTTGACTTGGCAACCGTACTTGCTGGAGAGACAGTCATTGCGATGGAAATTGAAAAAATGTATAACAGCGGAGGTAAAATGACGGCTAAAGATAAGGCCCGTGTCAGTATGTTGGAAGTAGCCTTAGAACTCTACGCGAGAGGCTATCGTATCTTACCTGTGGATATTGAAAAATCCAGCGCAAGAATTTTTCAAATTGAAGAAAATGCGCTTTTACCACCTTTTGTAGCCATATCAGGCCTTGGTCAAAGCATTGCAAATATGGTGGTGGAGGCTAGAGATGACAAACCGTTCATCTCAATCGAAGATCTTCAATTTCGTGGTCGCGTCGGAGACGCGATGATACAGGATATGAGAGAACTGGGCGTGGTGAATCATCTTCCGGAGAGTAATCAAATCGGTCTTTTTGGCATGTAAACCCAACTATTCCAATAGTATATATTAAAAAAACTTATGGAATTATCCGTGGCAGATGGATAACGTCGTTGTGAAACTGGAAAATTTATGTTAAAATAAATTCAGAGGTATGAATAATTAAGTTTGGAGGAGGATTATCGTGTCAATTAAGGAAAAAGAACCTGTCACAGATGTTCAAGCAGTTGATGTCAGTGGTGGCTCTAAAAGAAAAACAATGAAAACAATGGATGGGAATACGGCTGCAGCGCATGTATCCTATCTATTCACCGATGTCGCTGCTATTTATCCCATCACTCCATCTTCGCCCATGGCGGAAAAAATCGATATTTGGGCTGCAGAAGGCCGCAAGAATTTGTTTGATCAAACGGTCAAAGTGGTTGAAATGGAATCTGAAGCTGGTGCAGCAGGTGCTGTTCACGGCTCGTTGACAGCCGGCGCTCTGACGTCTACCTATACATCTTCTCAAGGGTTGCTTCTGATGTTGCCCGTTATGTACAAAATTGCCGGTGAATTTTTACCGACTGTTTTCCAGGTAGCTGCACGCGCCGTGGCAACACACGCTCTTTCCATTTTTGGCGATCACTCTGATGTGATGGCTTGCCGCGGTACTGGTTTTGCCATGCTTGCCAGCTCTAGTGTTCAAGAAGTTATGGATGTCGGCTGCGTGGCTCAATTGACGGCCATTAAAACCCGCATTCCTTTTATTCATTTCTTTGACGGTTTTAGAACCTCGCATGAAATTCAAAAAATCGAAGTGATTGATGAAGATTTCTTGAGAGGTCAACTGGATTATGAAGCGGTGAAAAAATTCCGCGAACTGGGGTTAAACCCTGAACACCCTGTAACCAAAGGGACAAACCAAAACCCGGATATTTTCTTCCAACAAAAAGAAGGCATCAACAAGCAGTATGAAGATGTTGTCGGCGTGGTTGAAAAGTATTTGGATGCTGTTTCAAAAGAAACGGGCCGCGATTATCGCATCTTTAACTATTATGGTGCCGAAGATGCTGAAAATGTTGTTGTGGCCATGGGATCTGTTTGTGAAGCCTTAGAAGAAGTGGTTGATCTTTTGGTTAGCCAAGGCAAGAAAGTCGGGATGATCAAAATTCATCTCTTCAGACCTTGGAGCACCGAACACTTTATGGCTGTTTTACCAAAAACAACTAAGAAAATCAGTGTACTCGACCGTTCTAAAGAACCGGGTTCTTTGGGCGAAGCGGTCTATGAAGACGTTAAAACCATGTTCTATGATGCCGAGTTGCATCCTGTTATTGTGGGTGGTCGTTACGGTCTCGGTTCCAAAGATGTTACGCCTGCTCAATTGATTGCTGTGTATGAAAACCTTGAAAAAGACGAACCGAAGAATCATTTCACTGTGGGTATTGTTGACGACGTGACCCATACTTCTTTGGAAGTAGGCGCTCCTGTGGTGACTAGTCCTGCAGACACCATTGCCTGCAAATTCTGGGGTTATGGTTCTGACGGTACGGTCGGGGCCAATAAAGATGCCATTAAGATTATTGGTGACAATACCGATATGTACGCTCAAGGTTATTTCTCATACGATTCCAAAAAATCCGGCGGCGTGACCGTTTCCTCACTCCGCTTCGGAAAATCGAAAATTCGCTCCACCTATCAAATTGATCAGGCCGACTATGTAGCTTGCCATAAATCCAGCTATGTTTATAGCTATGACGTGCTTGAAGGGTTGAAACCGGGAGGAATCTTCCTTTTGAACTGCACGTGGAAGCCGGAAGAACTGGATGAGCATTTGCCTGCATCTATGAAACGCTATATTGCTGAAAATAATGTGCAGTTTTATATTATTGATGCAGCCAGTGCAGCTCAAGAAATCGGTTTGGGCAATCACACCAACATGCTCACACAAACTGCATTCTTCAAACTAACCGAAGTGATTCCTGTTGATGATGCCATTAAGTTCTTAAAGGATGCTATTAAAGCCACCTATGGTAAAAAAGGCGACACCATCGTCAACATGAATACGGAAGCAGTTGATAAGGCAATCGAAATCATTCAAAAAATCGATGTGCCTGAAAGCTGGAAGACGGCTGCTGGTGACAATAAAGAAGAACATCGTTGCAGCGCTGAACCAGAATTTATTAAAAAAGTGTTGCGTCCTATGGTGGCTATGGCCGGTGACAAACTTCCGGTGAGTGCCTTTGTGGGTATTGAAGATGGTCGTTACCCGTCCGGCACCAGTAAATTTGAAAAACGCATGCCTGCACTTTTTGTTCCTGAATGGATTCCCGAAAATTGCATTCAGTGTAACCAATGCTCATTGGTTTGCCCACATGCCGTTATTCGTCCGTTCTTACTGGATGAAGCAGAAGTGGCCAAAGCTCCGAAAGATATGGCACTTGTTGATGCAAAAGGTAAAGAATTTGCAGGTCTTAAGTTCCGTATGCAAGTCAGCCCAATGGATAGCTTGGGATGCGGAAGCTGCATAAATACATGCCCGGCTAAAGAAAAAGCACTGAAATTTGTGCCGGTAGAAAAATCTGCGGCTGAAGAA
>JAEZVS010000012.1 GCA_023443145.1 Bacillota bacterium
GAGCACCATTTCTCGGGCCAGGGGCGCATTTTCCAGAAGATGCATAATCACAGGGGTTGTAATGTAGTAAGGTAAATTGGCCACCACAACATAAGGCCCATTTTCCTGATTTCGCGCCATAAGAGAATCGGGCTGAATAGACATGATATCGGCAAATAGAACATGTACATTGTCCTTGTCGCTCAAATGCCGCGTCAAATAAGGTGAAAGATCGCGGTCAATCTCCAAAGCCACCACGTCGTCAAAGCGGTCAGCCAGTGCTCGTGTGAGCGTACCTGCACCGGCGCCGATTTCCAATACACGTCCGCTGTTTTTACTGACATGGGCAATGCGGTGCAACAATTTGGGATTATCGATAAAATTTTGGCCGTATTTCTTTTTAAAGCGGTAGCCGCTTAAATTGAAAGAAGGCGTCATGCGTTTGCGCTCCTTTGTAAGTGAGGAAAGGCAGCGATGGAACGAAGATCTGCTTCCGAAATGTGAAGGGTTTCCAAGGCGCGCAACAGCTGTTTGGCGTTTAACGGGAAAAGACCCAATTGCCGGCAAAGCCTTGCGCGTTTGATTCCGGCCTCTCCGCTGCCTGCAAGGCCCAGTTCGATGAGAAGATTTATAGAAAGCGTCGTAACTTTAGGTTCGATATGACAACCGGCCAACTCTAATGCATGTAAAATAGCCTCAGGCTGTGCGTGTGCTATGCCCGGATGTCCTTCGGCACTGCGGCAGAGATCTTTATGTAAACGGGCATGTCGCGCATGGGGGTAATGAACCGCGATTTTTTCGCGTATGCGCTCGCCGGGCCGGTCGGGATCGGTGAAGATGCAAATGCCGCAACGATCCGCAAAGGGAGCCAAGCCTGCGATAAACGCATCTGTTACAGATGTGCCGCCGGTTGGCGCCACAAACGTGTGGACCACATGCGCTAAACGCCCTTGATCGGTTTTTCCTTCCACAACAATCATTTCGCGAATATGAACAAGCATATCGTCACCTCTGCAGTTTACAGTATACATTGAAAGGGGGATACAGGCAATGATGTTTCTTGCGTTTTCACCCTTTATGCCACGCGATAGCTACAAAAATTGATAATGGAATCAGATCGCTGCAACAACCCGTATGTATGCATAAAAAAAGACCCGAAACGGGCCTTTAGGGCAGTAACCGTTTAAGAACAACTGTCAGTTTTTGTAGTAGATGAATGCAACTGAGGTTCAGACAGTTTCTGCTTAATATAGAATATCGGATCCACTAGAAAAAATAAAATAGAAATTTCTGTTAGTTAAGTATCAATTTTATCGATACATGCCCTTGATCTTTTTGCCATGTTTTGACATTCTGTTGGCTGAAAAAATAATTGAAAATGCTTAACTATCACGTATTGCGCATTTTTTAAAAGAAACATCGAGAGAGCATGAGGCAACAACTCCTATTGATAAATCTGAAAATAGAAAGGTTTATCCAAGACCCGGAACATCGTGGCGGTTGTTTGGCAGCAATTTTAAGGTTTTCTATGATTTCATTTTATTTCAGAAGGCGCCCGTGGTACAATACTAATAACAACGCCTGTGCTTTTGCACGTGCGAGACATATTGGCCAATGGAGGTTTACATGCGGGAAATATTTCGCGGCGTTTTGCCGGATGATCACATAAAAGAAAATGAATGTTTTTCACAACATACCACCTTTCAAATTGGCGGCCCGGCAGATCTTATGCTCTGGCCTGAAACCGTCGATGAACTGGCAGATATTCTGCGTCTTTGTCATGAACATCAGCTGCCTGTCTTTATTTTGGGGAATGGCTCCAATTTATTGGTGAGCGATTTGGGCATGAGCGGCGTGGTGGTGCATATGGGTTTGTTGAATGCAATAGAACGCAAGGGCAATCATCTGATATGCGGCGCCGGTGTGGAATTGAAAGACTTGGCAGCTTTTGCACAACGTGAAGGTCTGGCCGGCTTGGAATTTGCTTCGGGTATTCCCGGCAGTGTGGGCGGTGCCATCTATATGAACGCCGGCGCTTACGACGGCGAAATAAAAGATGTGGCGGTTCAAGTGTTGCTTCTTGATTATTGCGGAAAATCCCATGTGCTTTCAGCGGAAGCAATGGCCTTTTCGTATCGGCACAGCCGTCTAAAAGATGAGCCCTATGTATGTGTGGGCGCTGAATTTGCTCTGCAGACGGATGCGCCGGAAAATATCGCGCACCGGATGGCTGAACTTACAGAGCGGCGGGCCAGCCGTCAACCTTTGGAGTGGCCATCCGCCGGCAGTACTTTTAAGCGACCGGCCGGTTATTATGCAGGACCGCTCATTATAGAAGCGGGGATGCAAGGGGCGCGCGTCGGCGGTGCAGAGATTTCCACCAAACATGCGGGATTTATCATTAATCGCGGTGGTGCCACCGCTCGAGATGTTATCATGCTCATCGAAAAAGTGCAAAAGGCCGTCTATGAAAAAAGTGGTGTACGCCTGGAACCGGAGGTGCGCATGGTGGGCCGGCCTCTGTGACGGGTATGATTATCTGTAAGGGCATGAATGGCCGCAAAAAAACAATAGGGAATCGGACTGCTGCAAAAATAAAAGACGGCATCCATCCGGGGAACAACATTGTGACAACCTGAATTTGAAAAGGAGAGAGACACATGCGTTACAAATCTGTGCGCACTTTGGTTGCGCTATTGACTTTCACTTTAGGGATGTGCTTTACCACAGCTGCTTTTGCCGGAACGCTGGAAATCACCGAGGCAAATGAAGGCAGCCGAACGGTTTATTATACCTTTGAGCCTTCCCGTATAAAAGATGAGGTGAACGTTCATCTGGACGTAAAACGCGAAGGCAAAAGCTATTACAGCACGCTGAAGAAAATGAAGATGGATGTGCGCAGCACTCGGGAAATAAGAGATGATATCACTTTCAGCAGTGCATATGATTCTCTTAATGAAGGCGACCTCGTACGTTTGACCATAGATAATGCATCGGATGAGTTCCGTGTCCGCTATGATCGTTACAGCTATGCCCGCAGCACGGCTGTGGGTACGCCGTGGCCGCCAACTTCTCTCAGCGTTCAACCGGAACGCATTCCCCGGGGTGAAAGCACGGTGACATTTACTTTCGATAAAAATTATCAGCCCGCTTTAGGCGACGTGCTCCAGGTGGACATGCTCGATAAAGCAGATAAAGTGCTGGCAACAAATAAAGTGCCTCTTGTGGATGTTCGCGTAAAAGGAGAAGTGCGCCTTCAGCCGAAGCCCGAAGCCAAAAGCTATCGCTTTACCTATGTGGGTGCCGCAGGTAATGAGGCAAAACTCACACAAACGGTGCCTGTTGAAGGCGAACCGATGCATGTGTTGGGAGACGATGCCAAAAAACTGACCATTGCTTATTCCGGCCAGGAACTCACACCGGGTATGCAAGTAAAGGCGCCGGTGGTGTCCTGGGTGGATGCCGACGGACAAAGCCATCCTTTGGATGACGCCATCATTGCGGTGGCAGGCCTTCCGGTGGATGTTCAAAGCGTCCGGACCGACGGCTCTTTCCGCGTGAAAGACGATGTACAGCCGGGAGCACAGGTGGCAGTGACTGCGGTCAGCGGTCATCTGCGCGCCAATACGGTGCTGACCGTGAAAAAAGAAATCAAACCGTATACCCTTTCTCTGACGCCGGCTAAAGTGAATGTCGGGGAAACAGTGGATGTGTTGGTTCAGATCAAACAAAATGGTCAAAAAGCGGTGCCCTCTTGGCCTGTAGACAACATAAGTCCTGTTGTCACCGGTCAGGCTTCGGCCACCATTGTGGACAAGTCGAAATTTTCTTCCGACGGTCAGCTGACGGTGCGTTTAACCGGCCGCAGCGCCGAAAAAATTCAGCTTTATTTAAAAGGCAAAGATGCATCGGGACAGACGGTGACGACGGAACAGGCCGCCTTTACTTTTGAAAATACCGCGCAGGATTTGCGCACCGTCACCATGTTTATCAACAACACCAGTATGTTGGTCAATGGGAAAGTGCAGAACATCGATACAGTGCCTATTGTCAAAGAAAACCGCACTTTTGTACCTTTCCGAGCCCTGGCCCAGGCTTTTGACGCCAAAGTGGACTTTGATGCGAAAACAAACACCATCACCACCACGATGGGTAAAAAAGTGGTGGTCATGACAGTGGGGCAAACCGCCTTTAAATCAGGTGCAACCAATCACAATATGGATGTGGCGCCCTATATTGACGGCAACAACCGCACCATGGTGCCGGTTCGTTTTGTGGCCCAAGCCCTGGATTTCAGCGTGACGCCAATTTATGACAGCAAAGGGGCCACCATGCAAGTGGTTTTTGGCAATCAGACGGCAGCAAATGGCTAATAAAGACAAAATAAAGACCGAGCTTTGAAACAAACGGCCCTCAACGGCCGGCAGTATCTGAACTGTCCGGCAATTGAGGGCCGTTACAAGGCTCGGTCTATTTTATTTCAGTGCCCGTAACCGCCGGCATAATGATTGATGGCAGGGTCGGCAGAGAGTATACCGGTGACATAGCACAAATCGCCCACTTCTAAGGTGGACACATTCAACTGGGCTTTATTGCAGCAAAGGGTCAGGCTGCCGAAAACAGTTTCCAACTGTACCCGCAGTAAGAATGGATGGCTTTGCAGCGGCAGTTCTTCCAGGCTCGATATGGGGGCGCAGCAGATCACCACTTTTTCCTCCGGAGAAAAACGGCCCATCGGATCGTCGTCATCAACAGAGAGGTCATCTGCATGAACAATGTCTTCTTCAGCCATCATTTCTGCGTCAGCTTCTTCGCCTTCAGCAGGGAGTAGCTCTTCCATCATTTGCTCAAACTGGCTCATGAGGAAAGCTGGAGAGACCAAATGTCCAGGCGGCAGCGCCACCATGGTGCGTTTTTGCAATGTGTCCATGTATTCGTCTTGAGATTTGAAAACCAGTACCGCGTGGGCTAAAAAACACATTTGGGCCATAAAAGGGGCCATTTGCTCATCCGGAGACAGCACATGCCGACTGACCACCTCCACCGGCAGCACATTTTGATGCACCGGATTGTCTATAGCCACCAGCATGGTGTGATCCATTTTATCAGGTAAATCTTTAGGCTGACCGTAAACGGGAATCAAACACCAGAGGGAGGGCCCGCTCATATGCATGTGAATGACCACCTCTTCCGGCGCGCTTTTTTCTGCCGCATCGCTCATATCGTCTGCCGGAGAGTAGCAATATATATCAATGGCGTCTTCCGAATGACCGCCGAAATGATCGTAAAGGTAGCGGCCGCTCCAGGCCGGGATGGTGCGGCCGTCTTGTTGCGCGCGAGAAACAAAAAAAGCAGCCGCCTGTTGCCATTCGTCCGGATCTTTGGTCGTCCAACCGATTAAATCTGGTAAAAAAGCCATAATTACTCCTTTTTGTTGCAGTTTAGGAACAGTTTGCCTTGAAGTGCCGATGTTGTCAAGCCTCTTTTGTTTGCGTACAGCCTTTGATATAATATGGACTGACAGAAGATATGAAAGGAGGTCCATTATGAAATGGCGATGGCTATGTGTATTGGTGACAGTGCTTTTTGCACTGACAGCATGTATGGGCAATGGGTATCGCGACGATCAGGTGTATATTGTCAACAAAGGGCGCAATCAGATGGAATCTGATGAACTCTTAAGTTGGCTTTCGGTGGAAGGCCCTCATCCGTTCCACGAAGTGTTGTGGCCCAAAAACGCTTTGCTATTTGATGATGTGCCCCTTTTTTTTGATCAGGAACATCAGGTACTCTGGCTTTTTGTTCCGGACAGCCGGGCCTCATCTCTCGCCGGGCAAACCGTTATCGGGGACGATGTCTGTATGGGGCGCCTGGTTGCCGCCCGCATCAATGACGGAACCCGTACGGTGGTCATGGCCGGCGTGCCTTTTGTGAGCAAGGTGATTCATGAGAGCGCCAACCACCGTCTCTACCTTTACGGCGGGCATCGCTTGCTGCAAGTGGATTTGAATCAGGAGACGGCGCAGCAAGAATTGACGGACTGGCAAAGCGGTTTGCTGCAAAATGTGTTTGTGTCACCGGCAGATCCTAAAAAGCTGTTTCTCAACGCAATGGGAAGTGCAGGCGGGCTTTTGTATTACACCGATTTGGACCGTGTGGTTTCTCTTTATCAGACGTCTGATCGTATTTATCCTAAAGGAGTATTGGAAAAACCTTACTACTACAGCACCACCTGGCGCGAATCGGGCAAAGACCATCAGCAACGTCTTTGGAGCGTGGTATCGGACGATCACAACAACGTGGTGCGCCTTTTGGCTCAAGGCAGCTTTGTGGCCGGTTTTGAAAAGAAAGTGTTGGTGAACGGCACCAACGGTTTCGGCCTTTCGTTGGTAACCGATCTGAATGTGCCCGATGAAGTGACCCGCGTGACAGAGCAATATGTCTATCAGGCCGGGTTTATAGCCGGTGGTGAATCTTTTTGGCTGGGTGATGGAGAAACGGAAGGGAAAAAACCTTTTTTGCTCCACATTTTGGACATCAACGGTAAAGAGCGCCTTTCGGTACCTGTTTCCGGCAGTGAGGTGTTGATAAGTGAAGACGGGTTGCGTGCATATTCTTCCGGCGCAGCTCAGGAAGTGGTGGATTTATCCAGCGGCACGGTGCTTAAGGACAGCGGCAAACAGTCGGATTGGGCCGGACAAGATCAAAGTCTTCGAGAACTGACAGAAAGCATTGTTCAATTGTATGGCCGCACACTTTTAGGCGACACTGCAGCCGGTGAAGATCTGAAGGCTCTGTTGGGTGCCGATCTGTACAATCGCCTGCTGGCCGGTGACGACATATCTGAAGCCACGGTGGCCGATGCCCACATCACGGCCATGGTGCTTAACGACAGCCGTCAGCCCTGGCTGCGCGCCGTCGAGTGGACATTGGCGATATACGCATCCGCTGACGATGGTCGTTATCGTGCAGAGACGGTGACCATGCGCTTTATGGATACCAACGGCAGTCAACATTTGGTTGACCTGTACACTGAAAATACCGGATAGGAGAGGTGCTTATGAAAACGTCGTGGCAACATAGGCTGAGTGCCGGCTTAACGCCGCGTCGGACGGCGGCTCTGATTTTCTTCGGCTTGGCCCTTTTTGCCGTGGTCTTCTCTTTCAGTAAGCTTATTGATCAAAAATCAACAGATGCTGTCCCTTTAGAAGTGGCCGCGCCGATGGATGAAGCCCCTTTAAAGCCGACAAATGCATCAACCGGCGCGGCAAAAAATACAACGGAGCTTACGGAAGTGGTGGTGCATGTGACAGGTGCGGTGCAGTCACCGGGGGTTTACACTTTAAAAGCCGGCAGCCGCATTCATGATGCAGTGGAAAAAGCGGGTCCCACTGCTGCCGCAGATGTGAATGCGTTGAATTTGGCCCAAAAACTGAGCGACGGCGCCCGCATTGTGGTGCCGGAAGTCGGCCAAGCGACAACACCTGCGCCGTCAGCAAGCACCGGTACGGCCCCGCCTTCTTCTGAAAGAGGAAAGGTGAGCATCAACGCAGCCGGAGAAGCAGAGCTGCAAACAGTGAGCGGCATTGGTCCGGCGAAGGCGCAGGCCATCATTGCATACCGTCAGGAACACGGCGGTTTTCAAACATTGGACGAACTGAAAAATGTAAGCGGCATCGGTGACAAAACTTTTGAGAAACTCAAAGAGGACATCACATTATGACGCCCGGGCGCAAGCGCTATCCGGTGCGCAGATGTTCGGCTGCGTTGGCGGCTTGTTTTTTAGCAGGTGTCTGGCTGGTGGGCGCCGGGCGGATAGAGGCGTCGGTGTTGGCCGGCGCCTTTTTGATGTGTGCAGGATTGGGATGGTTGGTGACGCGGCGGAGCTTTCTGCCTATCTGTTGTATGTTGGCACTTGCAGCAGGTCTCCTTTATATGAACCAATCTTGGGATGCATCCCATGCGCTGGTCTCGCGTCACAATCAAACAGCGTCTTTGGAAGGTCACGTGCTGCGGGCACCGACCAATAAGCGCTGGGTGGATGTGCGCGTGCAAAAAGTTAATGGGCGCGAAACAACAGAAAAAGGAACGGTGCGCATTACGCGCAAAAAAAACGATGTGCGCCCCCTGTATCCCGGAATGCGCATTTCGGTGCGCGCCGCTCTTCGTGCTCCGGAGCCTCAGCGCAACCCCGGCGGCTACGATGCCCGCCATGTGCTCAAAGGATACGGCGTTTTTACCACCGGCTTGGCAGAAGATGCGGTGCGTATTTTGTCGATGATTAAGACGAGGGAAAGTCTGATGGCTGCCCAGCAATATTTTAGAGCAGAACTGTCCCGTCATCTGTCGCCGCAAGCCGCCTCCTTAATGACGGCCATACTGTTAAGCGACGTGGGCGCCTTGTCTGATGCTTTTTATCATCGGGCCCAGCTTTTAGGAATGGTGCATGTATTTGCAGTCAGCGGGTTGCATGTAGGCTTTTTGGTGGCATTCGTACTGGCGATTTTGCGGATCTTTCGCGTGCAGCGGCGTTTTATCGGGTTTATTCTATTGCTGCCATTGCTTATTTTTTATGTGCTTTTGGTTGGGATGCCTCCGGCTGCTGTGCGGGCGGCCGTCATGGCTTTGTTGGGCTTAGGGATAAGCTCTTTACATCGCTACAAAGATCCGCTGACCATTCTTAGTTATGCGGCGGTTGCACTGGTTTTTGTGAACCCTTTCTGTCTTTGGCAAATGGGCTTTCAACTATCCTTCGTTGTGACGGCAGCACTGATATTTCTATTGCCGGAGGTGACCTCCTGGTTGTCTCCCCTGCCTAAGAAAATTGCCGGCGGGCTGGGAGTGGCCATCACGTCGGAATGTGCCGGTGCACCGCTCATTGCTTATTATTATCACCTTTTTACGCCCTTGGGCATTATAGCAAACATCCTCATGGTGCCGCTGGTGAGCTTGGCCGTGCCCCTTACTTTTCTGGCGCTTCTTTTGAATATGTGTTGGACGCCTTTGGCGCAGCCCTTTTTTGCCGCTGTGAATGCGCTCGCATCTTTATTGATTCTTTTCATTCGCGTACCCGGTGCCCTTTTAAGCCAAGGACATATACACATGGGTATGCCTGAAGTGGGACGAGTGATTTTGGCCTATGCCCTCATTTTTACAGCAGCCACAGCTTGGCCCGCAAAAATGCTCCGTCGTCTGACCTGTTCTCGTCGCTGGACGGCAATCCTTTTGGCAGGCGCCATGCTGATCCTTTATAAACCGGCAGCAGATGACTTTGCTTTGGGGGTGCCCGATGTGGGAGAGGGCCTGTCGTTTGTCTGGCAAACAAGCGACGGTAAATGGATTGTGGTGGATACCGGACCATCGCCGGATACGGTGGCCGGCTATCTTCGTGCGGCCGGTGTGCAGCATATTGAGGCACTGATCATCACCGGCTGGAGCCAAGACAAAACCGGCGGTCTTGCACATATTCTGAGTGACTTTAGCATATCCTATATTTATGTTCCGCCGGAGATTCCGACCCGGCAAAAAGAGCAATTGGCGGCAGGCAAGGTTCCGGTGGTGCCGGTGCCAACTTCTGCCACCGGCTATGTAGGAAAAACGAAGCTTTTTTTAGAAGCGGTGCATAATTCGGAAAAAGCACCGCACAATAAAGAGATTGCAACGTCTGTGCTGACGGTGCGTCTAGAATCCGAAGGATTGACTTTAACAGCACCCGGTGCCGCTTTGCAGGTGCAACCGGCAGAGATCCTTTTGCTTTCTCCGGAGTCTGCAACTCATCTGGAAGACCTTCTCGCTGCTGCCAAGCCCCAATGGCTTATAGAAGGGCGGGGTAAAAGCATGGATACACGTTCGTATGAAAAGGCGGTAAATTTGGCTAAAACGGCGCACATCCCTTATCTATCCACCGAGCAGAGCGGAGCGCTGGCCATTTACCGACCCCTTCAGCCGATTTTTGTCCATAGCCGCTTAAATAATGAAGAAAGTCTGGTCAATTTCTCACAAATCAGTTAATATAAACACATATGTGATCTACAACAACCAGAAGGAGTGAAAAATATGATCAAACGCATGGTTCCGTTGGTGCTCATGCTGGCTCTTGTTGCCGGTTTCCTGCCGATGCCGGCTTCTGCAGACGTGCTCAAGGAAGCTCTGCCGGATATTGACAGCAAAAACTATGTTGTCATCGATGCGGATACGGGTGAGATTCTTTTCGGGAAAAAATATGATACCGATTTTGATCCCGATACATTCACACAGATGATGACCGCCCTCCTGATTTTAGAACACGGCAATCTTTCTGAAAAAGTGACGGCCCCGGAAATGCCCGGCGCCATCAACTCCGGGAACACGGTCTATATTCGTAAAAATGAAGAATTCACCTTAGAAGACCTATTAAAGGCCATTGTGATCTATAATGCCAACGACGCAGCCTATGCCGCTGCCCATCACTTGGGCGGTTCTATAGACGGCTTCGTTGAAAAGATGAATCAAAAAGCCGCCGCTCTGGGCATGGATCACACCGTTTTTAAAAGTCCCTACCGTTCTGCCAAAGGTCAAAAAACCACAGCGGCAGACATGGCCAAACTGGCAGCAGCAGTATCGGCACAAAAAGAGTATGTATCTTTAACCCAAAAAAGCTCGTTGAACTGGAATGGAGAAATGTTTGCTCAAGATAATCTCCCCAATGCCAATGGCTTTTCGGTGGTTATGAAAGATGGCATCGGCGTCAAATTTTCCAATGAGAAAAACGAAAAAGATGTGGCCATGCATTTGGCTGCCAGTGTACAAAAAGACGGCCGCCACATTGTGGGGATCATCGCCAACGAATCCAACGAAGCCGGCCTCTATGACAGCATGAAAACCATTTTGGAATTCGGGTTGACAAACACCAAAATGAGCCGTGTGTTAAGTAAAAACACCACCTTAGCGTCCGTAGGCTTCGATAAAAAGCGCATTTTAAATGTACAGGCCAAAAACAATTACATGGTGACCGTACCCAGTCAAACCACAGTGGACATCAACACCCGTCTCAAATTAAACAAAGTGACATTGCCAATAAAAGCAGGCGACGAAGTGGGTACAATGGATATTCTAGACGGCAATACGCTCATAAAATCCATTCCGGTGTATGCCCAAAACGACGTGGCCAAAAAACGCAACGTTTGGGTGGGCATTGCCATCCTTCTGGCGGTTTTGTATGTGCTGTCCATTCTTCTGCGTGCGTCTCATCAGTTTCAACGCATGGTTCGCAGCAAAAAAGCCGAGTTTGCCAAAGCACTGCCCGGCCAATCGGAAAAAGAGCATCGTCCTGCGCCGATTGCGCGCTCCGGTCGTTCCAAAAAAGTGCCCGCTGCCAATGAAAGAAG
>JAEZVS010000064.1 GCA_023443145.1 Bacillota bacterium
CACTGACCGGGTTTCCTCTCACGGCTTCTAATAACAAAAAGAGCAATCGGCTTCCATCCAACGCCGGAATCGGCAGCAAGTTTAGAAGACCGAGATTAATTGACAACACCGCCATCAACATAAGTACGTTCCACACGCCTTGATTTGTTGTTTCATCAATGACTTTCACAATGCCCACCGGACCTGTCAGACCTTCGTTCTTGTCGCTAATTGACGTTTGACCGGTGATTAATTTTTTAACCGCATCTAAAATAACCAAAGACATATTTTGAGTTGTACGCAAACTCAAATGAAAGGCCTCTGGAAAATGAAGCTGTCTGCGCTCAAACTCCATATCTCGACTGACACCCAAAATATAGTGCCCTTCCGATTCATTCCAATTGGGTACAATGATCACTTCTTGACGCTTCTGTTGCCGCTCAAATACTACAGGAACCGCCGTACCTTTATAGTGGGATACCGCCTGGTTGAGATGGCGCCAGTTGGTCACTTTTTTATTTCCTACCTGTATAATTTTATCTCCGGCCCGGAGCCCAGCCTCATCAGCCGGAGATCCTGCTGTAACAGATGAAACAACGGTATCTAAATCGGTTTTTGGAACAGAAGCGCCCACAGCCATAAATACCACCACAAGAAGGATGATGGCGAATATAAAATTCATCGCCGGACCGGCGGCTGCAAATAAAGCACGCTGCACAATTGATTTGTTTTGATAGCGACGTGGGTCATCATCTTCCATATCATCATCATCGGAATCTGTATTTCCGGCGATACCCGTCACGCTAACAAAACCGCCTGCAGGGATGGCGCCAAATACATACTCTGTTTCGCCTTTTTGATAGGTGGCTACCGCCGGTCCCATACCAATACTAAATGTTTCCACTCGCATACCGGATACTTTAGCCACGATAAAGTGACCAAATTCATGTACAAAAACCAAAATTCCTAAAAGGAAAATGGCCACAAGTAATGACGTCACGATTTTCTCCGTTCTTTTATTAACTGTTGCGATAAACGTCGGGCTTGAGCATCAATTGACAAAAGCATATCCAAACTTTCTATTGGCTGATATTCAAAACGCGAGAGTACTTGACTTACCACCGTCATGATATCAGTAAATCGAATGCGATTTTCTAAAAAAGCCGCCACCGCCTCTTCATTGGCAGCATTCATCACGGCAGGCATGATCCCGCCCATGCGTCCCATATCATAAGCCAGACGCAGTGCGGGAAACGCATCCCAGCGCGGTTCTTCAAAGTGAAGCGCGCCGATTTTAGTCAGCTGCAAGCGTTCAAACGAATGGTGCAAGCGATTCGGCCAATTAAGAGCGTATTGAATGGGAAGCCTCATATCAGGCAAACCCATTTGTCCGAGTATACTGCCATCTTTAAATTCCACCATAGAGTGAACAATACTTTCCGGATGAACCACCACATCAATTTGATCGATGGGAATATGAAAAAGCCGATGTGCTTCAATCACTTCAAGCCCTTTATTCATTAGTGTTGCAGAATCAATGGTGATCTTAGGTCCCATCTGCCAATTGGGATGATTGAGCGCGTCTTGCGGTGTAATATACTGTAAAGCGTCACTCGGTGTAGTGCGAAACGGCCCACCGGAAGCGGTAATAATAAGGCGCTCAGCCGCATCTTGACCTTGAAGGCACTGAAATATGGCGGAATGTTCGCTGTCCACCGGTATTAGGCTGCCACCATAACGAGAAAGAGTGTCATCTACCAAATCTCCAGCAGATACAAGCGTTTCTTTATTCGCCAACCCAATGGGTAGACCGGCTTCCAAGGCTGTAAGCGTAGGCAAAATGCCTGCCGCACCTGAAATAGCGCCTAGCACAAAATCCAACGTTCGACACACGTCTGGCCAGTCATTCCAACCGGAATGGACCTCCGTCTTGACATCAGACAGTTCAATGGCCAGTGACTCTGCTGCTTTCGCATCAGTAATAAAGAGATGACGTGGCATAAACCGACGCACTTGTTCAATGATCAATGCAGAATGTCTCTTGGCCGCAAGCACATCAATAGAAAAAAGTGATGGATTTGCCTCCACCACTTCCAAAGTCTGTCTGCCGATGGATCCTGTACTGCCCAAAATGCCAATATGTTTCATTTATATCCCTTCTTCCCCATGTCGGACCTCTTTTAATCGATTATTATTAATAAGTAACTGCATAAAGGCACGACAAAAACAAAGCTATCAAATCGGTCCAGTACGCCACCGTGCCCAGGCAAAATACGTCCTGAGTCTTTTACATCAAGCATGCGCTTTAAAAAGCTCTCAAACAGATCACCTATGATGCCTAAAACAGAAACAATAAAGGCAAATGTCACTGTAAGCAGTGTTGATGAGAATAGATGTAGCACAAAATTTAAAACCATAATGGCCACTAATGTTACCATAATGCCCCCTATCGCACCCTCAATAGTTTTTTTGGGGGATAGCTGCGGAGCCAATTTGTGTTTGCCCATGATGCGTCCAACAAAGTAAGCACCGCTGTCACAACACCAGACACCAATAAACAGTGCCAAGAGTAAAAAACTGCCTCGCGGTCGATCATACAAAATGACGGTATGCATTACAAACCACGATCCGTATATAAAAGCAAAGATACAATACACCACGTCATGCAGAGATAAAGTGGGATAGAATGCGATGGCCACGAGCGCGATAATCACAACGCCCATCACCACCGATAAATTCAACCAGTCCGGCACACGAAATAAATAAAATCCTATCATGACTACTGTAGCAGCTACCGGCAATGCAAAGAGACGAATATCATGACCGGAGCCATACATGCGTGAAAGTTCAAATTGACTCATCACCATAATAAGAGTAACCATTAAAATCATAAGAGGACGCGCCGTAAAAAGGCACAACAATATTATCGGAATTCCTATGGCACCAGTTAGAATCCGTATTTTCACGTTTTTTCACCACCAATACCACCATATCGGCGATCACGCCTCTGATAATCTTTTATAGCTTTCAGCAAATCATTTTGAGAAAAATCAGGCCACAGGACATCCGTCATCCAAATTTCAGAATAGGCAATTTGCCAAAGTAAAAAATTAGAAAGCCTAAACTCTCCAGATGATCTAATCAACAAGTCAGGATCCGGTTGTCCGGCTGTGTATAGACATTTCGAAAAATTCTCTTCTGTAATGTCTGACAAATCTATCTTACCGTTTTGAACATCTTGAGCCAACTTTTTAGCCGCCTGAAGAATTTCCTGACGGCCACCATAGTTGAGCGCGATATTAAAGCATACACTTTCATTTCTTTTTGTTTTGTCAGACAAAAAAGATACTTTTTCTCTTGCCATCGTAGGCAACGCCGTCACATCACCAATCACACGGAAGCGTATATCCTCACGCATAAGTTTATCGGTTTTTCGTTCAACAAATTCAATAAGCAGCTTCATAAGACCATCGACTTCTGCTTTTGGTCTTTTCCAATTTTCTGTGGAAAAAGCGTAAACCGTAAAATACTTTATCTCCAACTCTTTTATGAGCTCTAATATTTCATCAAGTGTCTCAACCCCGGCACGATGACCAGCCAGCCTGGCCATCCCTTTAGCCGTTGCCCAACGGCCGTTTCCATCCATAATGATGGCTACGTGCTTAGGGATCGGACCATCAATAACCTGATTATACAATTCTCTGTCACATTCAATCGCCGCCATAAAGACACCTCTTTCTACATGCGCCTCTCATTAGGCACTGCGAGTCTATCGTCATTTTACCACATCAGCGACAATGTGAACAGCGTATGAATTTATGGCCAAAAAGAAAAAAACCTGCTCATGTAGCGCTCCTCAAACATTCAACCTAAAATAACCAATGATTGGAATTCGGTATTTTTATGGCCAAAAACTTTTACAAATTTGAGAAAAGTGATCATGGCCCATCTGAATGATGAAGGCATTACAAACCCATATATCACTGTAAACCGGCTAATCGTTTGTGAGCATCCGGTCCTGACGCTTCGATAGTAAAAGTTCGGCAAGAATGTCAAAGAAGCAACGCTTAAACTTGTAAAGAATAAAGGTGATGGTTATAGA
>JAEZVS010000039.1 GCA_023443145.1 Bacillota bacterium
CTTTGATACACATGAATGGCCGCTTAATGGTATCACTTCTTTTGAGTCAGAGATTAAAAGTGTGAAGAGTGATGATGCCTTTGTGGACGTTCGTGAAGCTTTGACAGTATTGGGCTACCAGCCCAAAGAAATCGAAGAGGCCATTCATTCGATTGTTGATATTGGGGAGAGCGATACACAATCACTTTTAAAAACAGCGCTTAAAGTGCTTCAAAAGAAATAAAGGGGCGAGAACATGCGTGAAGAACGACTGATTGCTGCCGAAGCCATAGATCCGCACGAAGATATGGTATCCATCCGGCCGCGCACCTTTGATGAATATATTGGGCAAGATCGTGTGAAGCGTAACATGAAAGTGTATGTAGAAGCGGCTTTACGTCGTGGTGACGCATTGGATCATGTGTTGTTTTACGGTCCTCCCGGCTTGGGAAAAACAACATTGGCACATATTAATGCGAACGAGATGAATGTGCATATTCATGTAACATCAGGGCCGGCTATTGAGCGGCCAGGAGATCTGGCCTCCATTCTTACTAATTTAGAAAGCCATGACGTGTTGTTCATTGATGAAATTCACCGCATCAATCGTACGGTGGAAGAAGTGCTCTATCCGGCTATGGAAGATTTTGTGTTGGACATTATTATAGGCAAGGGTCCGAATGCACGATCTCTCCGTGTTGATCTGGCTCCATTTACGCTTATTGGTGCCACTACTCGTGCCGGCAACCTGACATCTCCTCTTCGAGACCGTTTCGGTGTGATCGAACGTTTGGAATTTTACACAGATATAGAATTACAAACCATTATTCGGCGCAATGCACATCTTTTGGCCGTTCCGGTAACGGATTCCGGTTCCATGGAGATTGCCCGGCGTTCTCGTGGTACGCCGCGAATTGGCAATCGTTTGCTGCGTCGTGTGCGTGATTTTGCACAAGTGGAAGGAGACGGCGCTATTGACGATGACATCAGTCGCCGTGCGTTGGATATTTTAGAAATTGACCAGTTGGGCCTCGATAAAATGGATAGACATATGTTGGCAGCTATTATTGATAAATTTGACGGGGGACCTGTCGGCATCGATACCCTTGCTGCCACATTAAATGAAGATGTGAATACCCTGGAAGATGTTTGCGAACCGTATCTTATGCAGCAAGGTTTTTTAAACCGCACACCTCGCGGGCGGATGGCTACAGCAGCGGCCTATAATCATATGGAGCGGCCATATCAGCGGAAAGATAACCAGCTTTTTGATACAGTGAAGGAAGTTGATGAGAATGGGTAAATTATTTATTGCGGCAGGTCTCATTTTTTTCGTAGTGGGACTGGGATTTTTGCTATTTGAACAATTGGGTATAGAAAAACTACCCGGCGATATTCTCATTCGCGGTGAACGCACCACTTTCTTTTTTCCCATCACCACCTGCATTATTTTGAGTGTATTGCTCACTTTTTTAGCACGTTTTATCAACAGATAGGAGATTCATGAAGACCAGTGATTTTAATTTTCTCTTACCAAATGAGTTGATTGCACAGCACCCGGCAGAGCGACGTGAGGCATCACGGCTTCTTGTTCTTGACAAATGCACAGGTGAGATGCAACACAAATATTTTTATGATATACTAGAAGAGCTCCACGCGGGAGATGTGTTGGTGCTTAATAATACGAAAGTGATACCGGCTCGTCTTTATGGAAAGAAAGAGGAAACCGGTCAAGATGTGGAAGTGCTTCTTTTAAAAAAATCGTCAATAGAGACTGATACATGGCACTGTATGGTGCGTCCCGGCCGTGTGTTGAAGCCGGGTGCTCATATTACGTTTGCAAATGGTTTGTTACGGGCACGTGTCTTGGAAATCACTCGCGAAGGCCGACTGGTGACATTTTCTTATGAGGGAATATTTGAAGATGTTCTTGCGCAAGTGGGCACCATGCCGTTGCCGCCGTATATTAAAGAGAAATTGGAAGACCAAAGTCGATACCAAACGGTCTATGCCAAGTATGACGGATCTGCGGCTGCACCGACGGCCGGCTTGCATTTCACTCATGACATACTTGCTGCTCTGCAAAAAAAATGCGTCATTATCGAAAATGTTCTGCTTCATGTGGGTTTGGGTACGTTTCAACCGGTCAAAGTCGATCGCATTGAAGAGCATCACATGCATGAAGAATACTTTTCTATTTCGGAAGATGTGGCGGCACGTATCAACCAGGCCAAAGACGATGGTCGACGCATTGTTGCGGTAGGGACCACCAGTACGCGCGCCTTGGAAAGTGCAGCTTGTGATGGACGTGTGATGGCCGGGGATGGTCATACGGATATTTTTATTTATCCCGGATATCATTTTCAGATTATTGATGCATTGATAACGAATTTTCATTTGCCCCAATCGACGCTTCTTATGCTTGTCAGCGCTTTGGCCGGCAGAGAACGTATATTAAACGCATACGAAGAAGCGGTGACGCAAGGTTATCGATTTTTTTCTTTTGGCGATGCCATGTTTATCAGGTGATAAAATGTTTACTTTTAAATTGCTAGATCAAGATCCTTTATCAAAAGCGCGACTAGGACAATTGACCACTCCCCACGGAGTGATTCATACGCCTACATTTATGCCTGTAGGGACACAAGCTACGGTTAAGTCTTTATCTCCGGAAGAGGTTTACGCAGTTAAAAGCCAGATCCTCTTGGCAAATACGTATCACCTTTATTTGCGTCCCGGCCATGATTTGGTGCGGGCACATGGCGGTTTGCATCGATTTATGAATTGGCCCCATCCGATTTTAACAGACAGCGGTGGCTTTCAAGTATTCAGTCTGAGTGCCCTTAGAAAAATTACTGAAGAGGGGGTGGCTTTTCGATCACACATTGATGGATCAAAGCATATGTTTACGCCCGAATTGGTGATGGAGATTGAAAATGCCCTTGGCGCAGATATTATTATGGCATTTGATGAATGCATTCCCCCCGATGCTGATCGATGCTACACAAAACAATCATTAGAACGCACCACACGTTGGCTGCATCGTTGTGTGGCAGCGCATAAACGGCCCGATGAGCAGGCACTTTTCGGCATCGTGCAAGGTGGTATGTTTCGCGATTTGCGATTGGAAAGCATTCACCAGATTACCGACTGTGACTTGCCAGGATATGGCATTGGCGGCCTCAGTGTGGGTGAAGAAAACACGTTAATGTATGAATTACTGGATGAAACCGCTGATGAACTTCCGCGCAACAAACCGCGGTATCTGATGGGGGTGGGCAATCCAGATAATTTGGTGGTGGCGGTTGGATTGGGTGTGGATATGTTTGATTGTGTGCAAGCGACGCGTATTGCCCGTCATGGCGCCTTTTGGACGCGACGAGGCCGTGAGAACATCCGCAATCAACAAAATGCCTGTTCATTTGAGCCACTGGAAGCAGGATGCCAATGTCCTGCCTGTCAAGGGTATACACGTGCCTATATTCGTCATCTGATTCAAGCGAAAGAAATATTTGGATACCGGCTTTTGAGTGTTCATAATATTTATTTCTTAAATACGTTAATGGAGGAGTTGAGAGAAGCCATTAAAAATCATTCATATCAAGCGTATCGAGATGCTTTTTTTGCACAATATCCCGTAAAAAATCGTTAATTAGGAGGACATTATGTTGAATACGCAAATTTTTGCTGTAGGTGGCTCCGGTTCTATGTCGCTTATTATGCTTGTGGCTATGTTCGGGCTTATGTATTTCTTGTTGATTCGTCCACAGAAAAAACAGATGAATATTCGCAATGAAATGTTGGCCAATCTTTCAGTTGGGGATCGTATCATCACCACCGGTGGAATTACAGGCTATATTCGCGCACTAACGGATGAATATATCTACGTTGAAATTGCAGAGGGTTTAACTGTCGAAATGATTCGCCAAGCGGTGAGTCAAGTGATTGCAGATACAGATGAATCAGCAGATGCTTCTGATGAAGAATTGGCAGAAGATGAGACGATCGATATTGATAACACAGCGGAAGATGTTCAAGATTCAGAAGAAAAATAGCAACACGTCAAATGAATCGTTGTGAACGGTTCTGTCAGCGTAAAAGGGGTCTATTGGAAGCCATCATCGGATGTGCTTCCTTTTTTGTATATTTAGCGTAGGCGAAGACTAAAAAAGTTAAGAAATTTGATAATCAATGACCTGGAGACAGTCGAGTATAACTTAGGATTTCCCGAGGCTTCTATATATAAGAAATTTTATAAGGATTTACCCCTGCTAATAATCGTTCAAATCAGGGGTCTAAAAGCCTTGCAAAGGTGTTCAATCGGCGCTATAATGAGTTCTGTTGATTAATTATTAGGAGGGATTTTTTGTGAAACGGCGTGGGATAGCCATTGTTGCTGCGGTCGTCGCTGTTATTGCTATTGCTGCAGTACTGTTGGTTCCTGTATATAAGTCACATGCGCATTTAGGTTTGGACTTACAAGGCGGGGTGCTCATTCGTATGG
>JAEZVS010000089.1 GCA_023443145.1 Bacillota bacterium
GAGATGGTTTATTGGGTAAAAACCCAACGCACCGGCTGGGGCAACAACGTCTTATTTTATCTGGCGCAAATTGACATCATGCCGCTTTTAAAAGAACAGCTTTTCAATCAAAATAAATCTGTGGTCCTCACCTCTGCCACCTTAGCCATCAATCACAATTTAGATTACACCGCTCAAAAATATTTGCTGGAGGAGGAGCAATATCTGGCGCGCATCTGCACATCCCCCTTCGACCACGCCAAACAGTCAGTTGTCGCCATTCCCACCAACCATCCCGACTACTCGTCGCTAAGCGACTATCAGTATACGCAAAACGTAGCCAATGATTTAAAAGCCCTCATTCCCGCAACTGACGGCGATATGCTGGTGTTGTTTACTTCGTATGCCATGTTGAATAAGGTGTATTTCATCTTAAAAAAAGACCGAAACTTAAAAGACTACACCATTTTAGGACACGGTCAAGACGGGAGCCGCACCTCCATTATCGAAACCATGCAAAAAAATCGCCGCACTGTCGTCTTAGGGGCCGCCAGTTTCTGGGAAGGCGTCGATGTACCCGGCCAACACCTAAGAACCGTCGTCATCGCCAAATTGCCTTTTGCACCACCCAGCCAGCCGCTGGAAAGTGCCCGTGCCGAAAAACTGGAAGCTCAGGGCAAAAACGCCTTTCAGAACTTAAGCCTGCCGCAAGCCATTTTGCGTTTTCGCCAAGGAGCCGGCCGGCTTTTGCGCACCCAACAAGACTGGGGAGCTATTGTCATATTGGATAATCGCGTCATCACCAAAAGCTATGGCAAGCAATTCATCCAATCGCTAGACAAACAACCCCTTCTCAAGGCAGATACTGAAACATTAGCCATCGAGCTGGCTCATTTTATGAAAGAGCAAGAGCCATAAAAAGAAGAATAAAGTAAATCCGCTGTCAAACATGCCGCATAGGCTTTGGCAGCGGATTTTAATTTTTATCACAAAAAATGACCGTTCGCTAACATCTTGTTGTTTTAACAACAGACAACTTTCTTAGAATGATGGATAATAGACATATTGAATCAAAATCGTTTTAAAATCTACTCTGCCATAAAGGAGGCACTTATATGCCAAAGACAATTGATCTTAATAAAACCGTTTTCGAATTGGTGCAGGAAAATCCCGAGTTAATTGATATTATGCAGGCATTAGGTTTCTCTGAAATTGCTAAAAAGCCCATCCTCCATTCCTTAGGACGCATCATGACCATTCCCAAAGGCGCAGAAAAAAAGGGCATTCCATTGGAAAAAATTATTGACACGTTGCAGCGCCATGGATTTTATGTCACAGAAAATTCATCTTCTGAAAATAGAGATGCGCAAATGGAACACTTAAAAAGCTTTCTAAACCGGCTAAGCAGCGGAGAATCTTTAGAGGCTGTGCGTCAAGATTTTGCTCGAGCATTTGATGAAGTCGATCCACTGGATATTATGCTGGCTGAACAATCGTTAATCAACGATGGCACACCCCTGGCAGAGATGCAAAAGCTGTGTGATTTACATTCTGCCTTATTTCACGGTTCTACAAGGCAGGAACATCACACCGCTGCTGAAAAAATCTTTGCCGATGCAGAACAACTGCCAGACCGAAATGACAGCAATCGCGAACAGCGCGCTCATGAGCTGGCATCCTTACCGGGACATCCGCTATACACACTTACAAAAGAAAACGAACAATTGGAAACCATTCTGGCTCAAGCAAAGGAAGGCATCGACGATGCAGAAAAACGGATGGCCTTCTGTAATATTTTGCGCAATGTATCGATTCACTATGCAAAAAAAGGCGATCTACTTTATCCGAATCTAAGCGTCCGCTATGGCATCACCGGTCCTTCAAATGTCATGTGGAGCGTCGATGATGAAATCCGGGATACATTGGCATCTTTGGAGAAAAAAGCTGAAAATATAGCAAAAAGAGACTTTGAAGCGGTGATCCGGCGCATGGAAGAAATGATTTATAAAGAACAAAACATTCTCTTCCCCATTTGCGCGGCAAGTTTTACTGAAGATGAATGGATAGGCATTTACCAAGACGCCAAAGACTATGGCACCTGTTTTAATGTTGTGCCGTGCCAATGGGAAACAGGAGAACACCTGCAAAATACACCTGCATCCATCACTGTTGAAACCGGAGAAGTTGCTCTGCCGGGCGGCAGCATGACCATCCCTCAATTAGCCGCTCTCCTCGATACCATTCCATTGGAAATCACGTTTGTTGATGAAAATAACATCAACCGCTTTTTCAATAATGGACCCAAAGTGTTTAAACGACCCCGCATGGCCATCGGGCGCGATGTCTTTTCTTGTCATCCCCCGAAAATTGAAACAATGGTTCGAAACATCATTGAAGACTTTCGTAATGGCACCAGAGATTGCGTACCCATCTGGATGGAAAAAGGTGGCCGCACAATGTTGGTGACCTACCGTGCCGTCCGTGATGCCAACGGCCATTATCTCGGCACCATGGAACTTGTACAAGATATGGAATTTGCGAAAGAACACTTTAACGGGCGCCATCAAACAAAATGATGTGCTTTTAAAGAACATCAAAAAATAAACGCCGGAAGATGAACAAATCATCTTCCGGCGTTTATTTTTCAGACACATCTTCTTAAAATCCGGCATATGCCAATAGCGATTCAACAAACAGGCGCAGCAATTCTTGATCGCCTTTGAAATTTTTGTTAATCACCAAACACGCATCTATCTGTGTCCCTTCCAGTAATTTAATGGGTACTGCCACCACAGGAAGCCAAGACATAGTATGTGCCAGATTCAAGTTTTTATTGCCAATTTGAATATCTGGGCAAACCGCTAGATTATTCGCTACCAATTCACCAATCATAGACACTTCTGTACCCAGAGGAAAATCAAAATAGTTCAGATCATAGTCGTTATAAATGAAATCAAACAACGCCATATCCACATTTTCTTTTATGAGCATCGGCTCTTTAATGATTTGCTGAATACTGAGTGAATTAAACTGAGCCAATGGCGAATTAATGGACACCCAAAGATAACTTCTGCACCGTGCAATAGGATAGATATCAAATTCATCTTCATTCAATAAACTTTCGCGACCGTCCATTGTTTGATATCTCAGTATAATGCCCCCATCTACGTCATTGTTTTTTATTTGCGTCAAAATATTGGGTAAAATTTCTTTATAAATTTTCAATTTGATATGCGGATACCGTTTATAAAATGCAATAGCAAATTGTGGTAAGAAACATGTTGTAACACTATCAACCGTCGAAATCGACAATTGCCCCATCTGCAGCGGACTCTTGTGACGGATAAGCTGCAACATATTTTCATACTCATAAACTATATTTTTGGCAAAGTAATAAAACGCCTGACCTTCATTGGTTGTGAAAACACCTTTATTCGTACGCTTTAGAAGTGGTGTTTTGACTTCTACTTCCAAAACACGGATCGAATGGCTCAAAGACTGCTGTGCCATACCTAAAACAATACTGGCTTTGTTAATGGAACCCACTTCGACAACAGTCATATAGTAAATCAGCTGGTCAATGGTCATTGTTATCACCACTTAAATATTGAGAGATCTCTCTACCGATACTGTTACGATTCTAAAATTTGGTAGACAGGAGCGCCCTCACACTGCATAGGCATACGCACACCAGCAATGGCCGCAACTGTCGGAGCAAAATCTATTTGACGAATAACACGATCGGTATACATGCCTTTAATAATGCCCGGACCGGCGGCAAAGAATATCGGAGATACTGAGGTATCCGCTTCACCCAAACTGGTCGATAAAGACTCTCCATGATCAAAATTATACCCCTCCGCCATGGTATAAATGATATCACCGCATTCTGGTCCACTCAAACCCAGCAAGATGGCTTCCCGATTCCTCAAAGCCAGGCCAATCACTCTTTTACCCGTTGTCGGATCTTTATAACCATAAAGCCGTGTCATGATTTCTTCTTCCCACTCGTACTGGTCTTCCGGGTCAATAATACCATGCTCGTCTCTACCTTTTATATTTAAATAAATATGATTTGCACGTTGAGCTACCGCATAGGTATTTTCCCAATCAATTTCCTTAATATCATTTCCATTTTCATCTTTTTTCAGGCTGGTCAGTCCCAGCTCTTCCATTATTCTCACATTAATCCCGACAATGTCTCCCATGAGTCGATAGCCGTGTTTTGGCGCCAATTGTGCATGGTCAGAAAAGACCAATATTGTATAGCCTTTATCTAAATAATGAAGAAATCTGCCAATATATTCATCTGCCTGAATATAAACATCTTCCATGAATTTTTTATTGTCTTCTGCCGTTAATTTCCCCCATAATGGTCCTTCATGACCTTCTTGATAAGGCTGATCCGTCATGTAACGTGTAATCATATGACTTTGTAAGTCAATGGCATGGAAGTGCGAGAAAACAATATCATATCCCTCGTGATCAATTAAATAATTGAGTGCATCCGCTTGCCATTCCATACCATGGTTCCAATTATCCAACATAATATCCGTAATAAATTCTTTTTCTTGTTGACCGACCATGGTTGTGGGTGGCGGAAAGCCAATATTTTCTGTCACTTCCTTAAACAACGATCTGGGATGCCAAACTGTATCTAGCGTGGTATCCATAGCTGCAGAAACCCACATTTTTAAAGTGTCCCCATTTGGATCTATATCCAGAAGCTTTATATTTCTATTCACAATGAATCGCTCACCATCTTTAATGGACTCATCTATGATTTCACGTTTCAGTTCTCCTTTTCTTATTGTGGCCAGAGGTTCTTTTTCTTTCTTATTCTTGTATATCGCAATACGATCAAATTTGCCCTCGTCATTACGCAGAGCCAATGCTGGCCTGTTAATGAACCCTCCCGAAAATAAAATAGTAAATTCTTTTGCATCTTTTGGCGCATCGGACCACTTATTCGCGTCAACATCCTTTAACGGCGAAATCACTTTATCTAAAGGAATATTTGGACTTCCACCTTGTCCCTGCTGCCAGTTCAAAACCATTTCTTTAAATGAACCTTGTGGATTGGTTGCAGATTCCATATCAAAAAGATCGTCTTTTTTACCCACTTCTACATTAGAATCCAGATTCAAATCGGTAACCACACATGGTGCAACAGCATCTGAAGCAATTCTGGGGACTACTCTTGGTTCTGTAAAATCCTTGCTGGCGCCAAATAAAAATTCTGTTTCTACTTGTGCCGCACTCATTCCAACCGATCCTGGGGATGTGCCGTCCACCACATGCAAATTTGGATGATCAGAGGTTGGCGGCCAAGATGACCCCGGCCAATGCCATACCAGTGTTTTTAATCCTTCTTCTGCAGTAACATTCCATAACGGCTCGGCCTTGCAATAACGAGAATCAAGATTGTACTCAATATGGTCTAATCCGTCTTTCGAATTTCTGAAAAAACAAGTGATGCCATGCGTTGCTGGATACGATCCTGTCGCTAAAGTGGTCCACATTGGCGGTGTTACTGTCGGAATACCACCCAACATAACCAAATCTTCTCTACAAGCGCCTCTCTCAATCATCGCTTTCGTGTTGGGCATTTTCCCTTCATCAACATACTTTCTGGTTAGTCTTGGGTCCATGCCATCCAAACCCAGACAAATAATTTTCTGACTCAATGGGGCATTTCCTTTTAACATGATAAAATCTCCTTCCTTTGTCACATGAACTGCTAACGACATATTTCACTTTATCAAGTTCCAAACAACCAAGAAGCCATCGGTATCCCTACTAGAACAACAACAATCATAACTACAATTTCACCCAGTATGGCATAGCGGTATACCATCTGAGACTTAAGCCAAGATGTATTCCCATGTAAAAGTGCGCCGCAAACAGATCCGGCTGGCATAACAACCCCTTGTAGACAACAAAGAACAAATAAAGCCACAATAATAATTGGATTTCCATTTGCAGCCTGTAGATAAGAAAAGGCGATGGGTGTCAAAATGGTTAATGTGACAATATTATTGATGCAATTGGTAATGATAATGGATAACGCCACCAATATTGCCATCGTTAAAAACGCCGATCGACCGTCCAATAGTGGTTTCACCAGCTGACTGAGTAAAATTGAAATACCGGTCCCTTCCGAAACAATCGCCGATGAAATAGCCAATGCAGTGCCCAATAGAAAATACAGTTGCCAAGTCACGCCATGCTTCATGCCTTCATTAATATCCAGAAACCGTTCACGTTTATACGTAAACATCATCATCAATACCGGTAAAACAGCCAAAATACCTAAAGTCCCCAATCGACCAAAGAATATTTTAAGCACATGTCCGTCAGATAAAAAATTAGGCAACATCATAAACACACATAGCAGCGGTATCATCATTAATATCACTTTCTGCTTAACATTAAATGTAGTTGGTTCTGTTGATACCTGTATGCTTTTATATGGTACTTTTGGAGAAACCAATTTAAAAAATATCGTCAAAACCGGTATAAGTACCACATTTATGACTGTCATTGTCACGACATACGCGAACATATTGACAGACAAACTCGCGTCAATATTTTTTAAAACACCAAAACAAATTAAAGCGAAGGCATTATAAGGTGCAATCACCGCTCCAGAATAACCGCATATAACAATTCCAATCATCACAATTGTTGGATAGGGTGTATACGGTTTGAGATTTAATTGATGACATATATCATAAAAGATCGTCCACAGTAATAAGGTAACCGGTAAAGTGTTGGTGGTAAGTAGGCTCATAATTGCCGAAGTTAGAAAAAAAGCAAATGCCAAATACCAAGGTCCCTTAATGGCAAATTTCCTATTAAGAATCCATTTCGCAATAATCGCTAAAACACCTGACTCGGAAATGCCATAACAAAAAAGCAACGAAAAAACCACCATAAGCAACGTTTGATTTCCATAAGCACCTGACATGATTTCACCAGGCGAACTTCCATTGGCAAATCCCATCAATAATAACGCCAAGATGCTCGGCCAAATGGTTTCACCAATCGTCCAAGCATAAATACAGCCCAGAAAAATACCCAAAATATTCATGCCCATTTCTGTAACAGGCCCGAACGGGGGAAGAAATCGAAATCCGAACATCAAACACAATATAATCACCATATGCAAGTAATATCTATCCGATACCATAACACGCTTATTCATATTATCTCCTCCTTTCATAAATTTTATAAATATTTTATATCAGATATTTACATTTATGGGTATCAGCTAGGATCGGCATCGCGCACTGTAGCTACATACAAAGTCGATAGGCATATGAAGAAATAAAACAAAGAAAAACAGCTTCTCAAAAAATCGTTACATTTTCTGAGAAGCTGTTTATTTCAGTTTAGTGTTGGCTGAGAAATGTATAAAAACTGAGCTGCTTAATTAATAGACCTATAGCGATCAATCATTAAAATATATTTTAGATACTCCAATTGACTAATGGAAAGTAATATATCTCATTTTTTCTGATTGTCCTATTGTCTTTTCGAATTCTTTTATTTGCCATTCTCTCCATTCTGATATTTTTGCATTGAAAAAGGCTATATATCTTTAATGTATAAATAGCCTTTTTAGTTATTCCTACAACTTTGTGTTTATATTTTCTTTTATAAAAAATCTCTTCATTTAAGCTATCTTATCGCAGTATTGAGATAATATAGCGCTGCGAGCTGCAATAGTCACTGTATTCAATGTTTGTTTATGTCACGTATACCTCGAACTCCACTTACTGGACCTAATATCATCATTATTGACGATAGTAACGTCATTCCCATTTCGCCTCCATACACAATCGATCTAACAAAAACTATTCCGGCAAATATACCGGTCAATATTTGTAACATTGCTAAAGTATATCTGTAAACATTCCCCATAATCCATACCTGCTAATATCTTGCCACGGATAAGCCAGCGGTCGATCATCCGTATACATAATATCTTTCTTTATTCAAATATGTTTTGATATGTTCACCATTCACTGTTACTGAAATGCCAGATTTACCGCTCATTGCATTAATAAACGCAGTCGCTGACAAAGTCCACGACACAAATTTTATTCCTGGTATAACGCTAAATCCTAATTTTTGTGCTATGGTCTTCGCCAAAATATTAGCCGCTTTTCTCTTCGCAGCCTAACGCAACGTTGATCTGGTAAATGACGGAATCCCCATAGCATCATTTGATATATTCACCGTGTCCGTGTGCCCCCCTCTCCACTTTTCGCCTTAGGTGAAAAATCTATCGGAATCATACCACTATTTCGTCATAATATATTGTTTCTGTTATTTCTACAGGGACTATATTTCTCTCACCGTCATCCATCCATATAGACCACATCTGTATATAGATTAATTATATTATTATTAATTGTCAGGTTTTCCAAACCTAATTTATTAGTATAAACTACACTTGACAAAACAACCGTGCATGACATTACAATAAAAAGTATCACCACTATATATTTTTGTATCTTTTTCATCCTTCTAACTTCTCTAACTTTATCTAGCACTTTATATGTCACTGCTGGCTTTATTTACCCATATTATACCTCACCAGAAACAACTACGGAAGCGCATTTTACAAAATATTTTTATTTTTTTGTTAATTAAGTCTGTTATATAAAGTCTCACAAAGAAAACAGCTTCTCAAAAAATTTATTTTCTGAGAAGCTGTTTGTTTCATTTTAACGTTGGCTGAGAAATGTATAAAAACTTAGCTGCTTGATTAATGGACTTGTAGCGATCAATCATTAAAATGTATTTCAGATACTCCAAATTCATCTCATCACCTCAAGAAATCATGAAAGCCATACAAATATAGCGCATCGCTTGTCTTAAGGATTATATGTACTGCTACTTTGATATCATCATAGCATAAAAGAAACCATATCCGAAAAGTTCTTAAAAGAACATGAGTGTACGTTCACAAAAAATGTGTCACTCATCTTTTACATAAAAGCTTAAAAACGTAAATACTTAGTTGCACTTGTATTTTTTAAGTAACGCGTTATGATGAAATAACATCTATTCAGTTATTTTGAAAACGACACCGATAAAGAGGGGGATATATTATGAAACTAGGAATCATTCGTTGCATGCAAACAGAAGATTTTTGCCCCGGCACCAGAGATTTTAAAACCATCCGCGAACGTAAAGATGCCTTTGAAGGCGTAGATGAGATTGAATTGGTGGGCTTTATCAACTGTGGTGGTTGCCCCGGCAAAAAAGCAGTATTGCGGACCAAATCCCTTATCAGCAAAGGAGCAGATACCATTGCGTTTGCCTCTTGCATCCAAAAAGGCACGCCCATTGGCTATCCTTGTCCTTTTGCCAAACGTATGAAAGAGCTGGTTCAATCTACAGCCAGCGATCAAGTGCGAATCATAGACTATACACACGAAGCAAGCCCTGAGAAAGGATCGTCTCCTTGTTGTTCATCTTAATATCATATAAAAATGCCACTTGCAAGT
>JAEZVS010000123.1 GCA_023443145.1 Bacillota bacterium
AATCATTAGAACATATCTAATGATTGGCGGCCGCTTTTTTATATTCAAAAATCATTTTGCAGCGGAATTAAGGGGCAACGGTCGAAGTTTGCCTGACGAGGCAAGACTTTTTATAAAGAAAACAAAAAATAAGGCGCAGAGGCCTTATTGACGTGATTGGAGAGATATATTTTCAAGTTGACGTGGCCTGGCAAGACGATAATTGATACTTTGCGATGTCTATTAAAAACTTTTGCCAACAGCGAATATAATATGATAAGATAAAACAAAGATTGTGCCGCTATAAAGCATTCTTACTCAGAAAGGAGATGGCACCATGAAAAGATGTTTGATGCTTGTATTTTTTCTTACACTTATGATATTTCCGCTGAGTGCCACGGCGGATAGCGACGCCGATACCCTTGATCATTCCATCGCCATTCTTCAAGAATTGGGCGCACACATTGAGAAAGATGCAAATAGCTTTGATTTCCGTTCTCAAGGAACCGCGGAACGGAAAATACCTTCTAATGGCACTTCATACGCCCTTTTAGATGAGCAAAACAGAATTATTAAAATTGATCGAATTAATGAAACCAATGCGGCTGCTTTCCGCAACAATACCCCTAAAAAAGATTATAGAACAACCCAAGCTTTCATTGAAAAAGAGATTATCAAAAGTGGGTATAAGTTGATCCACAGTGGATATTTTGATGACACCACGCTCTATTTGAGATATGAAAAAACAAAACTTTCCGACGGGCATGCGTTATTTGACGCTTATGATGTGTATATTGATACCCAAAACGGCGCTTTGGTGAGTCTTAAAAAAAAGCATGGTGAAAAAGATAAGGCCGAAAATGGTGAACGTGATGAAATAAGTAAGGGGCTTTCCCTGGCAGAAAAGAGTGTGCATACATTTTATTTACATGACGTGCCTTATGTGAAATTACGTGATTTTTCGAAGATCATAAATGAAAAGAAGGCCGATGGCGTTTTCTATGATCAGCAAACCGGAACGATTTTGATAAACATGGAAAAACATAAAAAAGGAAAAGAAGCCGTTCAAAGCAATCCGGTAAAGGATGAGGCATCAAAAAGGGCAATAAAATCTACCAACAAAGTCATTATGCGTTCACATTCCGAACCAGGAAAGGACATAGAAGCAAAAGGATTGCAGATGGTACTGGTGGACGGTTCAAACTATGTTTCGGCTCACGACCTCTGTGCACTGTATGGCGTTTCGATGACGCATGAAGACGGTTCGATTGTTTTAGATTTTGATCAATGGGTGCAAAATGATTTTAAAAAATGGCAGCTGAACAACCAAACCATTCAAAGCCGGGACTTAAATTTAGAGTATATGACCGATGCCCCTCAAAAAGCAAAATTTTTTAAGCTTTTTGGGCAGACTGAGGAAAAGGTGCTGCAAATCATCGCCCAAAATATCACCAACGAAGAACCGCGTGATCTGTTAAAAAATGCGCCGGGTGAAGGATCGCTTATCTTAACCATGCACGACCAGGAAAATGAGGTTATAACCTTCATGTTCATACCCTATAACAAGATTGACGGAAAATATTACGTAGCTTATCGGCGAGGAAACCAAGCGTTTCAGTGCAAATATTTAAAAACAAATGTTATAGAGGATATTTGGCGAGAAATGAAGTGACGTCTTGTTACTGAGGAGAAACATCACCAACCGACTTTTCCTAATCGGGCTGTGGTTGTTAAGCGTTTGAACATATGCGGTCCAGTCATTCCAAATGATGATGCCATCACCCCGGCGGGCTATAAATTCAAACAAAAAAGCCTTCCGTCTTAGAAAGACGGGAGGCTTTTTGTTTGATGGATAAGCTTTTTATTTGAGATACTGCGTATGGATATAATAGTGTTTTTCTTTAAGTCGTTTCATATCTTCAGCGGAAAATTTTCCTTGCTGATGGTAAACGTCAATGGCGGTATTAAAAGCTTTTTCGAGTTCTTCCTCCGACATCATTTTCTGAGAAGATGTAACATCGTACAGATGGTGACGGAGAATTTCATCATCCAGATTTTCAAGCTTCATCGGCACACCCGCTGCTTTAAAATAATTTTCAATCTGTTTTTTAGTCGCATCTGTAGGTTGAGCGTATTGGTCAATATAGGGCGCTTGATTTTCAAAAAACTGCTTCACACTCGCCTTTTTTTCTTCGGCACGTGATGAATCTACCAAATAGACCATCGGAATGACCATAGAGAGTTGATGTCCATTGACGACTTCTTGATAACCCTCGGATAAAAAATCATAAATGTAGGGAGACCATATGACGAGGTAATCGCCTTTTCCTTTTTTAAAGGCTGCTGCGGCCTCATCAGGATCCATGGTCTCGACATGAACATCCGCCTCGGTTAATTCAAAAGCGGCCAGGTAGGTGTGGAGCAATAAAGAAGCTGTTGACGAGGCCGGAACTAAGAACGTTTTGTTTTTGATTTCTTCGCTTGCGCCATAGAAAGCGTTCGCCTTGTGGTTGAAAACAGGATCGCCATCCCGAGCAATAATGAGGTTAGCTGCAGCCTCATTAGATGCGGCGCCAATCACTTGAGATTTTCCTTTTATGAGCATCATTAAAGCAGGATAGACACCCATCGAGGCAATGTCCCAGTCATCTCGGCCTTGCAAATCAGTAAAAATTTCCGAGCCGGATTTTCCATAATGTATGTGTATGATTGGATCCGCTTGCTCATCCTTTGAGACCATATAACCGGGCCAGCTGTCGATTTGAGGCAAACAAAACAGATTTAGCGCCTCTTTGTTTACAATACGTCCTTTGTCGGATATGCCGATTTCTTCTGCCGTACAACCTGTAAAAAGTAAAAGCAGGCATAAAGACATCGGGATCATTTTTTTTACAATCTGCTTGAACATGTGGATCACTCTCCGTCCTGAGAAGCAGGCCTTCGGGAACCATATTTTTTACCTTTTAAGAAGCTGTAGGTTGATTTGCCCCACAGACGAAAGACTTTCATAGCAATGAGATAGGCCACCAGAGAAATTAATGTTGTTACCATAAAGACTTTAAATGCAGCCAAAACCGGATTGGCGGTGTAGGCAATGATGCTCCCTACAATAATATAGGTTGGAAGCATGAAGATGTTCATGGCGCCCATCTCCGTTGGCGCTGTGGTTTTTAAATTCGGGTCAACAATACGAATGAGCGCGATGCCTGTTGGACAGGTCCCGGTGACAGATCCCCACAAGCCAAGTGTGCGTTCAAAGTCGCAGTTCCCTCCGATGCGTTGTCCGAAATATATGGCAAGGACACAAGTAAATACGGCAGCGGTGAGGCAAAGTAAAAAGATTGGAACGAGCCATTTTCCTACGACATTTAAGCTGATGGACATAAAGGCGCAGGTGATTAAGAGGTCGGTTGAAAAGCCGGTGATCCGTGTTTGCAGTGCGCTGTCGTGGTATTGCTCAAGGTTCAGTTTTTTAATAATGAAGCGAACCACGTAGGCGACGATCATACCGTTTAAAAAGGTCATGGACGAAAATGTGGTGCCGATAACGCCGGGGATGACCATTTTCATCACTTTGCCGAGATAAATGGCGCCAATGAAGCAAAGCCCCACCAAGGCCACGTGAAAAGCCATGACGTCAATATTGCCGCTGTAAGTGGTGATGCGGCCATAACGTTCTTCTTGTTTTTCCAATGGGTAAAGACCCTTGATGATTTCCTCGCTAAGTGTGTCGGAGTGAGCAGTCAGACCTTTTTTCAAACCGTATTTGGCCATCGGCACACCCACTAAAAAAGCGATTAGAAAACCGATTGCAGCATAGGTGACACCAACCTGTATGGCGTCCGGCCAGCCATTTTGTTCAATGATGGTTCCAAATGTTGCCGATTGGCCGGGGCCTTGACAAAATGCAAATGGCAGTTGCAACCCATATAATGCATTCATGCCGAAAGCGCCGCCAATAAGGGCAATAAAGAAAAAACCGTATATGGGTTGTAAACAATATAAGATGTCCCACACAAAACCCATGGCCATGGAACCTTTTAAAATTTCTTTACCTACAGACGAATGGGCATCCGGCTCTTCAGATTCCGGTGCACCGGTCAAACCGATGGATATGAATGAAATGGTAAATAAATAGCCAACCATTTGTGTATACATATCGGGAGTTGCCTCCGGCAACAGCTTGAAGTTCATAAATATGAAGCCGACGATGCCGGCGATCACACTTGCCGGCATAAGAATATTCCCTAGAAAACGAATTTTTGCACGGGCAACCATGCCGATTAATATCATAATGCTTGCCCAACCAAATGACATCATCATTCCCATGATGGTTCCTCCTCAGATCATGCAATTTGTTTGTTCCAAATGTCAACTGTATCCGGCGATTATATGATGAATTGTTGGGATGGCTCATTTAAGGTAATAAACTTCTCGGAGCCATTGAGTGTTTGCAGGATTCGAAAGGAATGCCCTGTTTGTGTATGTTCGGTTTGAGTTTCAATCATTCAAATTCGCATTGCGATTCAAAAGACAACCGGTCTTTCGGTTTCAGTCAGCTGTCTTCGTCACAATCGTAGACTATGTGATTACCGACGATGGTTTGCAGAACTTTAATATCTTTTATATCTTCTTTAGGGCAGGTCAATGGATTGTCATTTAGAATAACAAAATCAGCCAATTTGCCGCTTTCAATGCTGCCTTTGTCATGTTCATCATAATATTGGTAGGCAGCGTTTATGGTATAAGAC
>JAEZVS010000125.1 GCA_023443145.1 Bacillota bacterium
CTACCTCTGTGGCCGGGGATGTCATTTATATTGCTGCCGGTTGCTTTTGGGGGGCGGAAGAATATTTTTCCCACATTCCCGGCGTCATACACACAGATGTGGGCTATGCCAACGGTATGGAACCCCATCCTTCTTACGAAGCAGTATGCACCGGCCGCACCCACGCAGCCGAAACCGTACGGGTGGTGTACGACAGCGCCATCGTATCAGCAGCCGCATTGATCACCGGATTTTTCCGCATTGTGGATCCCACCACCTTAAACCGGCAAGGCCCGGACGTGGGTACCCAATACCGCAGCGGTATTTACTACACAGATGACAATCAGCGCAAGGTCATCGAAGAAATGATGGCTATAGAAGCCTTGCGCCACGAACAGCCGCTGGTGGTGGAGGTGCAGCCCATCGACTCTTATTATTTGGCGGAAGAGACACATCAAAAATATTTGCAGAAAAACCCCTTCGGCTACTGTCACATTGATCAAAAGCATTTCATTGATGTGAAGAAAAACGGCCCCCCGAAAGTGAATCTCTCGTCCCTATCTGCAGAGCGCTACCACCGCCCCACCGACCGGGCTTTAAAAGAAAAACTGTCTCCATTGGCTTGGCGCATCACCCAAGACGGCGCCACCGAAGGACCTTTTTCCCATTCTTTCTGGGCAGGCAATCCACAAGCAGGCATCTACGTAGACGTGGCCACCGGCGAGCCGCTGTTTGCCACCACCGAACAATACAATGCCGGCTGCGGCTGGCCCAGTTTTACCCAACCCATCGCACCCGATCTGATCACCACTCATGTGGATTGCTCGTTGGGCATGGTGCGCACCGAAGTACGCAGCCGTGTGGGAGACAGCCATCTGGGCCACGTGTTTGATGACGGTCCTCAAGAAGCCGGCGGTCTTCGCTATTGTATCAACGGCGCGGCGCTTCTTTTTATTCCAAAAGAAGACATGGCCGCTCAAGGCTATGGCGATTTGCTTCATTTGTTTGATTGAGCCATTTCCTATCTCCTTAAAAAGGCTGTGTGCATGTCAGCACACAGCCTTTTTGTGTAATCGGAAAAGATCCATACAAAACACATACAATATGTCATTGGTCTTTACCTTATCGCCTCTACCGCAGGCCTGGACAACACAAGCATGAGATCGGCAATGAAAAACCATCGGTTCCAAAAATATGAACAAACTTTTAATAGATGTGCATCTTTAGCACTTTACTTTCCTGATATTCTGTGCTATGCTTTATTCAATTTCAATCCAAAGGTGATCAATATGTCTATTTTAACCACTCAGGGATATACCTTTTTTTACGGCTTTGCTGGTTATTATTACCGCAAGGCTTCTTTGGGTTACCCTGCAAATCTAGACTGACACCCCATCTGGATGAAATCCAGCCTGTATTGTCGGCCACGCAGAGCAACCCTCTGCGTGGCTTTTTTTATGCAAAGGAGAGGTATCATGATTATTCAACTGAAAGAAAATGCCCCGGAAGAAGCCATTAATGAATTGGTGCAGGACTTAAAGCGCCAAAATTTCACCATTCATCAGTCCATCGGTGAAAAAATCACGTTGCTGGGACTGGTGGGCGACACGGCGTCAGTAGACGTGGCCCGTTTGGAAGCCTTAAATATTGTGGCTTCGGTTAAGCGCATTGGCGAGCCCTATAAGCTTGTCAATCGACGCATGCATCCGGAAAACACCGTCATCGAAGTGGGCGGCCACAAAATTGGCGATGGCAATCTGACCCTTATTGCCGGTCCCTGCTCTGTAGAAAGCAAAGAACAAATGACCAATTTGGCCAAAGCGGTGCAGGAAGCAGGCGCCCATATTTTACGTGGCGGTGCTTTTAAACCCCGCACCTCGCCTTACTCCTTCCAAGGCATGGGGCCCGATGGCATTGAGCTGCTCTTAGAAGCCAAAGCCGCCACCGGTTTACCCATCATTTCGGAAATCATGGACCTCACGCAACTGCCCTATTTTTCCGACATTGACATTTTACAAGTGGGCGCACGCAATATGCAAAACTTCACCCTGTTAAAAGAGTTGGGTAAGTTGAAAAAGCCCATCTTGTTAAAGCGCGGTCTTTCCGCCACCTATGAAGAATGGTTGATGAGCGCGGAATACATCATGAGCGGCGGCAACACACAGGTGATCTTATGCGAGCGGGGCATTCGTACGTTTGAAACCATGACGCGCAACACGTTGGATATTTCCGCCATTCCCATGCTTCACGAAAAAACCCACCTGCCCATCATCATTGATCCCAGTCATGCCGCCGGGTTGCGCCGTCTGGTGACGCCTCTTTCCAAGGCAGCTGTGGCTGCCGGCGCCGACGGTTTGATGATTGAAGTACACAATAATCCTGAAAAAGCGTTGTGTGATGGTCCCCAATCTCTTCACCCTGATGAATATCAAAAACTGGCTCAAGAACTGCAAACGCTTCACCGCTTCATGAAAGGAGACCGCACCTGATGAATGCTCATCGGACGCATGACGTGGCGCTGGCACCGAGCTACCGTATTCACATCGGAAGCGGTGTGCGCCACCGCATTCCCGACGCCTTACGACAACTGTGCCGCGGACATCAATTGCGTTTGGTCAGCGACGATACAGTCTATTCCCTCTACGGAGCAGAACTTTGCCATGGCCTGAAAGCTGCCGGCTTTGACGTGGCCGTAGATGTAGTGGCAGCCGGTGAAGAAAGCAAGAGTGTCGCCACCTGGCAACACCTGTTGGAGCGTTGGGCCTCTGAAGGACTCCATCGCGACGACCTGGCGGTGGCATTAGGCGGCGGCGTCATCGGTGACCTCACCGGTTTTGCAGCCGCCACCTATGCCCGCGGCATTCCCTTTGTACAAATTCCCACCACACTTTTGGCCGCGGTGGATGCTTCTGTAGGCGGCAAGACAGCCATTAATTTACAGGCCGGCAAAAATCTGGCCGGTGCTTTCTGGCAGCCGTCGGCGGTCTTCTTTGACCCCGACTATCTTAACACCTTGTCTGCGCACGCCGTTGAAGATGGCTTAGCCGAAATGATTAAAATGGCCGTGCTGACCGACGCCGAACTGCTCAACCGGCTGGCGTCGCATCTCTCTTCCGGAGCGCATATTCCTCCCACCGACCTCATTGAGCGCAGCATTTTGCACAAAGCCGCCTTTGTGGAGGCAGACGAACGCGATAAAGGACGCCGTCAACAGCTGAATTTGGGGCACACCATCGGGCATGCCATTGAGCGTCTGAGCGCCTTTACCATCTCACATGGCCATGCAGTGGCGATGGGAATGGCAGCCATCTGCCGCATGGCTTCGGTCCAAGGCACTTTAAATAAGGCCGATGCCTCCCACATCATTGAAACACTGGCCTTGGCTCATCTTCCCACCGACTTACCCTTTGATGCTCCTGCGCTGGCTGCGGCCATGGAAAACGACAAAAAAAGCCATGCTGCAGGCATCACCTTTGTGGTACCTGAGCGCATCGGCCGCTGTCGGCTGCAAACCGTCCCTTATGCTGCACTTGCCGATTTTATTGCTTCAGGAGGCTCAACATGAATATTCAGATTGCACCGCGCATCCTGTCCGGTACAGTGGCGGCCATACCATCCAAATCCCAATCACATCGCGCATTCATTTGCGCCGCCTTTGCCGACAAACCCACACGTTTGGCCCTGACCGGCCGAGCCGATGATGTTCGGGCCACCATGGCATGCTTGGAAGCCCTAGGCGCCGCTTTTACGGAAGAAGACGGCATCATCACCGTCACCCCGATAGAGACACATACCGGAAATAACCGCACGCTTTACTGTGGCGAAAGCGGATCCACTCTGCGCTTTATGCTGCCGGTGGCCGCCGCATTGGGCGGCACATTTTCGTTTCATGGAGAAGGACGCTTGCCGCAACGTCCATTGGATGTACTGATGGATGTGCTCAGCGCACACGGCATTCTTTTTTCCAAAGACCGTCTTCCCTTATCGATTGGCGGGCAATTTTCCGGCGGTGATGTATATGTGCCCGGCCATGTCAGCTCCCAGTTTGTAAGCGGGTTGCTGCTGGCTGCGCCCCTCACAAAAAACGGCGTGCGCATTCATTTGCTAAGTCCCCTGCAATCACAAGATTATGTGGCCATCACCATTGAAACCATGGCGCAATTCGGCGTGCCGGTGGAAAAAATCGCCGATGGCTTTGCCGTACCCTCAACCGCTCGTTATACGGCACCGGATAATATGCTGACCATCGAAGGCGATTGGTCCAATGCAGCTTTCTTCCTCGCTGCCGGCGCCCTGGCCGGAAAAATCACCGTCAGCGGACTGAATATGGAGAGCAGTCAGGGCGATCGTGCCGTTGTAAAAATTCTCAAAGCCTTCGGTGCCATTGTCGCCGCAAGAAAAAATGCCGTCACCGTAGAGGCCGCCTCTCTTCGCGGCATGGCCATTGATGTGAGCGACATTCCGGACTTAGTCCCTGTGTTGGCCATTGTGGCCGCTCAGGCAGAAGGCGACACCTATTTTACCAATGCAGAACGG